>CAZMWI010000023.1:0-24712 GCA_964569945.1 uncultured Ignavibacteriaceae bacterium | reverse complement strand
CGACGAATACCCGCGCCTTTAAATATTTTTTCAACGAATCGTATACTGGTTTGGTATATGGCCCAAAGCACCGCCAACGATACTGAAACGGTGGCGGATTTCGCGGGTAATCTATTGGATCCCTGGCGCTCCACGTAACCTGCACGCCCTGAATAACACCAGATGGATCATGCGCATTTACAAAGGGATCGAAGATGTTTATATACCCTATAGTAGTCTCCGGGAAGTGGTTATTTTTGCGGAACAGCCTGTAGGCGACCTGCGATTCTGCACCCATATTATCAATTGCTTGTAGCAACACATACGACGCCACAAAAGACCTCACTGGGTCCAGTGAATCGGCCTTAAGCTTTATCTTGGCGCTGGTTTGCGGATTCTGAAGGTCAACCTCGAGAACCGTCCAGTCGATCGAATCCGGGTTATTCGCAACGAATTGTTGAACGTCGTCTCCGCCCAGTCGCGCCACGGTCGTGCTTTCCACGACCGCATAGCGATAGTAGCGAATGAACCCGTCGACGTCGGTGCCATACCAATAAACGCTCGTATCGGCGGAAAACTTTGTCCCACCGACGGGAATGTTAACGAACTGCACGTAGGGGGCCTGATTTACCCTGGGAGGACCCGTTACTTTTTTCGAACATCCCCACGTGCCCAGACCATATATGGCTAATGCCAGCGCACAAATTATCAAAAAGCCGCGCTTCATAGGTCCTCCGATATAGTTTTTCTTCTCCATTAGAACAATATCCCCAGTGAAAACCGATGAACCTGATTAAGGAAACCGAAATCCTGGTAGGCGTAATTGACCGTCAGATCCATCTCATCACCGAGAGGGATAGAAAGTCCGCCACCGGCGGTGAGGCCATCGGAATCATAATGCATTCTTTCACCGACCCGAAGGGAAAACCGATCGAGATAGCGGTATTCCAGACCTATGTTATATTTTTCCAGGTTATCCGACGGATGAGAACCCTCGGCCGCTATCATTACCCGGTGATCTTCCATGTCGATAAAGTCTATCGCCGCGCCGAATTTGAAGTTGATCGGCAGCGGAAACGTCTTCTGAATAAACTTCATATCCGGGCCGAAATTCGATATCAACATCGCGATCTTGAAATTCCTGAAACCCGAATTATAAATGGTCCCGACGTCGGCGGCCCACCCGGTAGCCGAGTATGTGGACAGGTCTTCCCTGATATACTTGGCCGTTACACCGAGCGAAAATTTATCGGTCAGATAACGTCCATAACTTACCGAAACGGCAATGTCACCCGCCGAGAAATACTGCATATTTCCCGAGGCGTCCTTACCGTCCCAGTATTCATAACTCGTATAAGGTATATCACCGGTATTCAGCGAATAAACACCGACCCCCACGATACCGCCGACCGCCTCCAGAGGCGCGGCCATGCCGACGAATTCATAATTAATATCCGCGGGCATATCGATGTGCGTCAGCATTACTTCCCGGCCATATACATACACCAGACCGGCCGGGTTATAATAAACTGATGAGGCGTCGTCAACACCGGCGGTAAAGGCTTCGCCCATCCCCATGGCACGAGCGGAAACCCCCAGTTCCAGGAAATTAACCCCCGTCGTCCCGACCTTGGCCTGGGAAAAGACCAGTGACGGCAGAAGAAGAATAGCAAGCAGCAACAGGAGGCTACCCTGGCGTTTATGTAATTTCATCCGCACCAACTCCCATTTTTCAAAAATTATTATTTCCAAACATATTATAAGCTCACCTGCAATCCGAATTTGATCTGACGACCATACCGCCAGAGGTCGGGATTGCGGTCGAATTCTGTTCCGCCGGTGACGTTACCGTTACCGTCGTTCTGGCTGGTATCGGCCCGTCCGGTGTTACCGTAAACACCCGTCACGTTCTTGGTGTTGAGCAGGTTGTCGACCCAGACGATGGCTCTCCAGTTAAGGGCGAAGAGCTGGAAGTACTTCTCGAAACGAACGTCGAAGTTCAGGGTCGACGGCCGCCTCAGCGAGTTCTGGTCGATGTCCACGCCTTCCTGAGTCGTCAGGTTGGGATAACCCGCCGACGGCGTGAACGGGCGGCCCGTTTCGAACAGGCCCTGGACCGAGAACGTCCATCCGTTGGGAATCCTGAAACCGAACAAACGCGGTTTCATCGTTTCCGGAACCACGAGCTGGACGCCGCATTTCAGCGAATGACGAACGTCGTTATCGAGCGGTTTTTCCGCCAGGGACTCGCGGCTAAGCTGGAAGTCCTGCCAGTAAGTGGTACGAGTCTGCGACTCCTTACCGAACGCAAAGGCGTATGTATAGTTTATTTCGCCGTTAATCAATCGGCCGCCGCGCTTGTCAATCGTGACCTCGAAGCCACGGCTGCGGCCATAGTCACGGTTTTCGTATTGCTGCACGACAAGAGCGCCGCCGCCGATTTTCACGTTGGCCGAATTGATCTTGTCGAATTCATCCTTAAAATAGCCGGAAAGGTCAATCGAATAATCTTCCGACATAGCGTATTTAACACCGAACGAATACTGAATGGTCTTTACATAATCGAGGTTGTAGTTGCCGACGACGTCGTTCGCCGAAGCCGAAGCCGTGTTCCGGTCATACATGAATGAATATGACGGCAACTGATAGAAGTGGCCATAGTTGAAGTGAATCTTGGCTTTATCCGAAATAGGATACGAGAAACCTATACGCGGTGAAAATCTCGTGCGGTCGCCGTAAATGATCCCGGTGCCCAGGTCGTCTTCCTTGGCCACCTGCTCCAGGCCCGCAGTCTGGATAAAGTAATCATAACGGAATCCGAGCGAGGCAATCATCGAACCGTATTCCAGATTGTCGCGGGCATAGAACGTTCCCGTCAGCGGTTCGTATTTATAAAAGTCACGCAACTCCCCGATACCAGAATACACGCCGCCGTCGTCACGGCCGGTGTAAGGAATTTCCAGACCGCGAATATCCTGCTTGTCGAGATATTCCTTGGTCACTTCCATACCGGCCTTAATCTCATGGTTGCCCAACTGACGATAAACGCGGCCTTCCATCGTATATTGCTGAATACGGCGATGGTGCCAAACGGTCGTGCCGTCATAAGTATTCGGGCTAAGGAAACTGTTGCCGCTGGAACCACCATAATCATAAACACCGTTACCGTTTACGTCGGTGTATGGCTCGCCGGCATCATACTGATAATTACGGTAATCAAAAATGCCGTTGCCGTTACGATCTATGTATTCAATGCCGGGCGACCACGGTTCATTCGGTCCGGTATACCTGCCGTTTTGATCCACATCCATGTTATCGGGGCAGTCGTTGCACATGATAAAGCCATCGATGTCCGGCTCGTAGACACCGTCGTTGTTAACGTCAATAAATCTTTCCCCGAGGTTGATGTCACCGTCGAGGTACGGCTCCGCGACGTGCTCATCGATCACGTCCCGGCGCGAGAAATCAAACGTGCCGTTCCCGTTCGAGTCGTACAGGTAATCTCCGGGATTCCACTGCCCGTCACCGTTAAGGTCGGCATACGGTTCGCCTTCCAGATTGTCGGCGAATGCAATATTATTGAACCGGAAATCGTAAATACCCAATCCCGGATTTCTTACGTTGCCGAACGTCCAGAACGATCCCGTGATATCGCGGCCGTACCAGTTACCGTAGCCAGAATCAGGATACAAATCGAGAATCGGTTCAGGAGCATCGTATCGACCGTTTTTTATCGATGCGTCGGAAATCAGGATTCCCGAAAGCGGGTCTTCATAAGCATAACGATCCTGGTATGATTCGTAAAGGTTATATTGCAGAAACTGGTCAGGATTCAGCCCCTTTCCGGGATTGTTCGGATCGCCGGGCTGATACTGCACATCTCGATTGTAGTACGAACCTTTTACGTAATAATGCATGTCTTTGTTAATCTGGTGCGTAAGCTCCAGAGAATAAGACTGCCATTTGGTTTCACCGATAGGTGCCGTATTGGGAGTATAACGATACTGCCAGTCGAATAAAGTCTGACGATTCATCGAATTCTTATAGCTGAATATCATCTTCATCGTATTCATCGGCTTCATCATGATATTGGCATTGATCGTGTAGTCGTTGTACTGGCGTTCGGGGATATCGATGCCGAACAAATTGAAAGATCCGTAAGTCTTGGGATATAACGGACTTTCGTAGTCTTTATAATTGGTGGAAGTGTTCGTCTTGGTCATTTCAGCATAGAAGAAGTACGTGACCTCTTTGTCTTCGAGGAACTTCAATCCAAGAGCAGGAAACAGCCGGCTTTTCAGGATCGGATCCGGGCCGCTGATAGTAAAGTACATGTTGTCATAATTCTCGGAATACTTGTTCAACGACTTGTTGCCGAAATCGTCGGTGATGTACTGGAGAGTAGCGTTGGTGTTTTCCGTGGAACCGGTCTGAGTCGTAATACGAATAATACCCGATAGGGCGTTACCGTATTCCGGGTCGAAACCGTCCTTGATAATACTTATTTCCTGAATGGAACCCGAGGTCAGCGAAAGACCCAGGTTGGCCGGGCCATAGCCGCCCAACGGGTCACCGATGGTAACGCCGTCAACGATATACGCAACCTCACCGGCGCGGCCGCCGCGGATAATAATTTCGCCTTCCGACGTCGTCACCACACCGGCCGTCGATTGCAAAAGCTGATCGACGTTTTGTACCGGCAGACTTTTGATTTGGTCCCTGGACATCGTGACCTGACCGGATGTTTGATGAATATCAATGATATCTCTGTCCGCGGTCACTTTAATGACTTTGTCAAGATCGGTAACGGCCGTCTGCAATTTGGCATTTTGTTCGGTCGTAAGATCGACGTTGACCTCTACTCCGTCGATCTCGAGGGGACTGTAAGATACCGATGTGATTTTCAAAGTGTAGGTTCCCGGCGGGACCAATACAATCATGAATTTGCCGTCGGGATCCGTTACGGCACCCTGGGTCGTTCCGACGATCTGCACGGAAGCTCCCGGAATCGGTTCACCCGATGCTTTATCTGTCACAACCCCTTTGATTTTTCCCGTGGAACCTGCAAATGCCAGTGGTGACAAAAGCATCACGGCGGTTATGAAAGCCGCCACGATTAAAAAAGCCTTGGGCAGCCTGGACATCTCCCTATCCTCCTTACCTCTATACAATAACGATTTTTTTCTTAATAATAAACCGGTCGCTTTTTTCATTGCTGACAAACTTCGCTTCAATAACAATTAAGCTTTCTTTAAAGGTGCGACGGTTTGTGAGGGGAAAAACAACCGCGTCAGGCGATTGCAAATGACCGACGCTTGACTCCTCCATTATTCCATTCTTCTTCCCAACAAATTTACAGTATAGTCCTGTAACGTGCCAGAAGTCAAGAGCTTTTTTAAAACGGTCAGCCATATTTAATACGGACATTCCACCTTCATGTTTAAGACTAATCATGTGACAAAACTGTTTAAAAATTATTTGTCCAAAAGTGGATTTTGCCGGAATTTTTTTTCCTCTGCCTTTATCGCATCCACCAGCTTCGGCGAGAATTCACGTTCATCGAAACTACATTGAAAATGCCGAGAGAAACATCTGATAAAGGTCTCTTTTATATCGGAAATTAGAATTATATTTTCATTTTCATGTGGTTTGGACGCGCCGGTTTTCATTGAATCCAAAGCGGGATGCGTTGCTATGCCATTGAGTTTAACCGATCCCTGGTGTATGAAACTTCCTCCACTGCTGCGCTGGGCTCCGCCCACTATCTTAACCCCGTGGCTGACAATCTCATAACGCGAAACCGATGCAAAACACGCCCCGGTACGGGTCGGTCCGGACCGTTTGAATCGGTCGTCCGAATGACGCCTCCATTCGGCAGCAATACCGTGAGAATTCAAGACATCGATCAGAACCTCGGAAATCATCTTGTTCATTTTCGATAGGGTTCCCACGCCCGTATGCAAATTATCGGCACAAACTGTCAATGAAAATGTGATTTCAGATCTATCGTGATAAATAGCCCGACCTCCGGTAATGCGACGAATGACCGGAAGCTCATTTTCGACCTTGGTAACATCAAGGGCTCGTGAAATATCCTGATTATAACCTATGGTTATGGCCGGGAGTCCCCAGGAATAAAGGCGCAGCACAGCCGAGAATTCGTGTACCATCCCGGCCAAAAGCCCAAACAAAGCAGAGTCGCAGGCCATATTGTAAAACGGGTCGCAATCGGGCTCAAAAACGAATAAGGCATCGGGCGTTTTCATGTGCCCGCATGATAAATCCCAAAGGGAAAAAATGCAATACCCCCTCACGGTTCCATATAGATAAAAGTTGCGCAAGATATTTCACCTATATATCTTTGGCCCATGCATCAAAGGCATATACTATCACCGGTTAAAAAATTCCAGCTGGCAATATTGCTTCTGGCCACCTTGATCCTGCTCGGGACGCTGGGCCTTATGATGCTCGAAAATATGGATCCGCTGGATGCATTATATATGACCATTATAACCCTTTCGACCGTCGGATTCGGTGAGGTTCAGCCGCTGCATCCGGCCGGTCGGATTTTTATAGTGGGCCTTATAATATTCGGCGTGGCCGGGGTAACTTATGGCGCCACTGCCGTCGGGCAAATGATACTTGAGGGCGAACTACGCCGCATTCTCGGGAGAAGAAAGATGGATAAAAAAATAAAACGATTGGATAATCATCACATCATCGCCGGTTTCGGCCGGGTGGGTCGGCAGGTGGCCGACGAATACGCCCGCCGTAAGGTCCCTTTTGTCGTAATAGAAAACGACAACGCCGCCATAAATCTTCTTGAATCGACCGGATATTCCTATGTCTCAGGCGAAGCCACCGAAGATGCCGTACTGGACGAAGCTGGAATGGAAAGGGCCAAAGTGCTGGTTTCAACCCTGCCCAGTGAAGCCGATAACGTCTACCTTACGCTTACCGCCCGGCATATAAATCCGAACCTGCTGATTATCGCCCGTGCCGACCACCCACAAGGGGAGAAAAAGCTAAAACGGGCGGGGGCCAATGTCGTGGTCAGCCCCCACGTGCTGGGGGGCATGAGGATGGCCATGGCGTCGCTTCGCCCGAACGTAGTCGATTTCATGCAAATGACCTCTCTGGGGGAGGCCGGTCTTGGAATAGAAGAGCTAATGGTTCCCGAAAGGTGCGATTACGCCGGTAAATCGCTGGTCGACAGCCGAATAAAGGCTGAGTTCGGTGTAACCGTAATAGGCGTAAAAAAGCCCAATCAGGCGCTTTCAATTAATCCCGACCCCGGCTTGATAATTCACCCCGGAGATATATTGATATTGATAGGCAGCACAAAATCTTTGGAGAGTCTGGCCGGGCGTATGACCTGATAACGTTTGGCAAAACCGCGGTTATTCATATATTTCAAAATATGCGGTCGTATCTTTTAAAGACAGATTCTGTTTGACAAATCCGACGACTTCATAATGTTCATTTACCGGTAATTCCTCGAAGCCCAGATTAAGTATGTCGGCCCTGAACTTTTGGACGATTACACATTCCTTACTCTTATGGAACATAATATAATCGGTGACCCTTTTGGTTAATTCCGGCTTACATAGTTCAGTCCCCTGGACCCAGTCTATCGGCAGCGGGTTGGGCTGCGGCGAACACACCCAATATGCCGCCAGATCAGGAATTATGCAATATGGCTCAGCGCCAGTTAGTTCAACGGCTTTATTGAGATCGGCCAGAAAAGCATAGGTTCTTTCGTTGGTTTTGACGCCCTTCCCGCCATGCATGACATCCCCCAGATCGAGTTTTAATGCCGAAGCGGGCATATCTCGATAAGTCAAATTCCTTCGGGCATAAAAGAATACTCCGGAAATAGTCATCGCCGTTACAATAAAAATCGCCGACGGCACCCACTCGTATCTTGTACTGGCTTTTTCATGCGCAATGAAGGCGTCAACAAATACAAGCAGTAATATTAAAAACAGTTCACCGGTTCCACGTCCCGGAAAATTGCCCCCCAAAGAAATTGACACACTCCAGGCAAGAATTAGCCCCAGCGCCGACAAGCGCCATAAGGATATTTGGGAGCTGCCGAATTTCATTTGATAAATCGTGAAGACGGAGAGACAACCGAACAGGCAAAAAGATATATCGTGTTTCGTAAATATGCCTTTAAGATAAACCGAAAACGAGACGATAGCGGCAACTACGACTATTGAAATTAATGCGCGTCGATTCCGGCCGGAGAATATTGGTGGTATTTTGACATCGGCAATAAACAACAAAGAAATGACCAAACCCATCACGACACCGTTCCAGAAATACAAATTGCCCAGATAGCTCAAGACGCCGATTTGTACTATTCCGGTCTGGCCGGTAAACTGGATTATCATATCGTCAAGAGCACCCGTTAGAACCATCCAAAGAAGATATACAATACCCGGAACGGCGTAGGCAATCCAGAAACGAATTTTCCGCCAATCACCCAGGACAATAAGCGATAATGGCCCCACAAGTATAAAACTCTGTTTGCATAAGTACGCCAGCCCCAGCAGCAGGTAACCGGCAAACCTTCCGGACGAGGAGGACCGCAAACAGAAATAAAAGCCTAATGAGATGAAAAAATAACCATCCGTCGTATGCCAGGGATCTTTCAATAACGAATAAAAACTCGATATGCAGAAGACTATCAAGCCCAGTGCAGGCATCACCCAAGCTGGCCATTTTCTTTGAAAGAAATGCATGGCGATCAACACCCAGCACCATGCGGCAATCGCCAGTTCCAGGCAGACGACAAAGCGGGCCAGAATCCGGGTATGTTCGCCTCCTATAAGGACTTCGGGTGTATGCAAAATCGCCGAACCCACCGGTCTTAACGAAATAAAATCCCGGTGGGGCACCTCGCCATTGATCAACCGGGTTGAATTAGATAAAATAAATCCATCATCGGTGGGATTAAATCCGATCCACGAAAAAAGCAAGTGGCTGGCTATCGCAACGATCAGCACGAACAACAGGCCCAGTACAAATGTAGACGCTTGATCATATCCCTGAGATGGATACTCACCCATAATATATATCCCCGTAAGATTGCCCTTTGTAGAGAATAGCCAAACTTTTAGTTCTATGACAAGGATTTTTTAAAGGGAGAATCTGAACCGGACAATATAAAAAATACGCCCAGGAGGAATCGAACCCCCAACCTTCTGGTCCGTAGCCAGACGCTCTATCCAATTGAGCTATGGGCGCATTCGTTGCAACGGCCTATTAATATGGACAAATTCATCAAATTGTCAATCAAAAATAAACCCGAATTATAATTTGGGATCGAAATTACTTATAATTGATCAGATAGACAAAAAAAACGGCCAGAGCGATAAAGATCAGAAACACTATCCAGAGCGGAAAACCACGGCGCCTCGGCAGTGTCGGCGCTGGAATAAACTCGCTGGCCTCGGAGACTTTTTTAAAGGAATCCAGAAGTTCATTTTCGCGAAACAGCGCTTCTTCGCTTTCACCGGAGATGGTCACGGGCGTAATTTCTTCGGGATTTTCGACTATATCGACCGCATCAACGCGGGCCGCCAGCACCGTAACATTGTCTTGTCCCCCGCGTTCATTGGCCAGCTGCACCAGTTGACTCGTGATCTTATTAACGTCCTTTCCGCACGACGACGCCACCGAATAGATATCTTCATCATCAACATACCCGCATAATCCATCGGTACACAATATATAAATGTCACCTTTGCTGATCTTACTGGCTCGGAAATCGATATCAACCCTTTCGCTTATTCCCAGCGCGCGGGTGATAACATTACGATTGACTATTTGAGATGCCTCTTTTTCACTCACCTGGCCGTTTTTCTGCAATTCGGAGACCCATGAATGATCCGTTGTCAGGGGAATCAACGAGGTTTCGGTCAATCTGTAGGCGCGGCTGTCCCCGACATGGGCAATACAAACCCGATAATCCTGAAAAGCCATCCCCACGACGGTTGTCCCCATGCCGGACAGATCGCTGTGCGAGCGGGAACGGCGATACACACTTCGGTTGGCCAGTCTTATCGACTGTACCAGCAGGCTGCCCCTCGCGGGCAGATCGGCCGGAAGAGCCAGCACGCTGTCCTCGACCAGTGTTGACGGCAGGTCGGTGAAACAATAATGAATAATATTGCACGCTTCGCGCGATGCCACTTCCCCGGCCTGGTGACCACCCATTCCGTCGCAGACGACGTACAAGTCATTATCAGCATCGAGAAATAGAAAATCTTCGTTTTGACTTCTAACCAGACCGACGTTGGTATTTCCGGCGGCAGTAATCTGTAAACTCAAGTCAACCTCTTAGTAAAAACCCGATGTTTTAAAATTATAAAAAATTAACCAAATACATTGCAAATAAAAACTTTAAACTAAAAAAGCCCCCTGCGCCTGCAGGGGGCCCAACAATAAGAGCGTATCGGGGTTATTTTAACAAAACCATTTTCATCGTTGCCTTATTATCACCGGCCTTAACGCTGTAAAAATATACCCCACTGGGCATATTCCCGGCGTTGTAAGTAAAAGAATTCCGTCCGGCGCTTAAAACTCCCAGGTCGAATTTATCAACCGACTGTCCGAGCAGATTAAAAACTTCGAGGGTCGTCTCGGACCTCTGCGGAAGATCAAACGAAATCGTCGTCATCGGGTTAAACGGATTGGGGTAGTTCTGGTGCAGCGAGAATGTCTGCGGAATCAGGGGGTCGTCGTCACCGGGCACCGCCGATGTAACGATCAATGTATTCACGCTTCCCGACAGAGTTACGGTCGGATCGACACCGGAATGTACCGTGAAACTCAGCATATCGGTTATGTTGTCAGGAGCCAGCGGCGGCACGACGACGTCGATACCGATACTGCCGACTTCCATTGACCCGACATATACCGGATCGGTCTGAGGATTCACGATCCAGCTATTGGACGATGTGCCTTCGATCGCATAGAAATCGGTTCCTTCACCGGTATTGCGGAAGACAACCGTGTAGTGCACAATTTCACCGGGCCCGGAATACTGGTCAGTGGGCAATTCAACTTCTTCAATGCCGACAAGGGCATTCGCCGAAAGATTGACATTCTTTATTGAGCCCATTCCCTGCCAGGTCGGATCATCGGGCCCCAGAGGGGTAGCGTCCCGCCCATTGATCTTGAATGAAATAGTCTCGCCAGGAACAGCGCCCTCGTCTTCCGGCGTATCGGCATCATCGCCAAATACGCCCAGCAGGCCATATTTGCCTTCGACTTTCACAACGAAGGTTCCACACGGGGTGCCACGAGAATTAAAGGCTTCGACAATAGAACCGACCGGTAGCGGCTGGCCGTTATACAATGATGCATCGCCATAGAAGTCGGACCATACGGGGAAGGAATTCACCCCCGCGAGAGCCAACGAAGCCACAATCGCCGCCAACGCCGTCATAATCAGTATTTTCGATATTTTCGATATCACTATATCACCTTCCTTCACCGGTCACCCGATATACGGGCGACCGGCTTAAGAAATCGGTTTTCAATTTACTTCATCAAAACCATCTTACGTGATTCGACGAAATTGTCGGCCTGCATCCGGTAGAAGTAGACACCCGATGCCACGCTGCTGCCGTTCTGGTCGTTGCCATTCCAGGTTACGGTGTTTTCACCGGCCGCGGCCATGTCGTCAAAGACCGTCGCGACTTTCTTGCCGAGAATATTGTAAACCTCGACCGTCACGTGCATGGGCGCCGGGACCGAGAAGCTGATCTGGGTCGACGGATTGAATGGGTTCGGGTAATTCTGCGACAGCGAATAAGCCGAAGGAACAACGGGGTCGCTGCTGGTGGCAGAACTGAGCGGCTGAATTTCTTCCTTGGCACCCGGTTCCGTCCAGGTAAACGTCTCGGAAGTGCGCACGCCGTCAACCACCAGATAGAACTTCTCACCCGCGGCAAGACCTTCTTTTTCCGCAGTAAATGGATCATCACCGTAGACGGCCATAAAACCGAACTTGCCGTCAGCACGGACCGTAGCGCGACCGACAACGCGGTCATCGGCGGTTTTGGCCAGGACTTCGGCACCGTTCACGACGATGTCGTCATCGATAGTCAACCGCTGTGAATACAGGTTCATCCACACGCGGCTGGCTGACAGGCCGTCAATCGCGGTGGCTTTGGTGACCGCGAACGGCTGACGAGCGTATACCGTCGGTCCGGTTCCCGGGTAAATCAGGACGTCCGGAGCCATCGTCTTCAACCAGTAGCCATAACCGGGCCCCATGTGCTGGAGAGTCCAGTAATAATCGGCCAGAGTCGGATCGTAGGTAAGCGGAACACCGTCATAGCCGAGGGCGAGAATCAAATTGTCATTGACTGAACCGAGGGAATTGGTAACGGTATCTTCAAACTGAGGCAGGTACGATACCAGGTTCCAGCCCTTGTTCAGCATAATCGGAGTCGTCGCGGAGACCGGCACGCCGGTAATCGGCAGATCGACGGTCGGACCGCAATCGTCTTTTATCTTGACCCAGTAGCCGTGCATATGATCGACTTCCCAGAGGGTCGAGAAATCAAGCAGGGCCGGATCAAATGTAAAGCCGCCCTGGTCAAAGCCAAGAACGACGTCGATGCAATCATATATCGGAGCAAGGACCTGGTCGATATCGTCAATCGGCGTATCGACATTCCATGAAATCAGGTTCCAGCCGGAATGAAGAGTAATGGACCGATCCTCGGTGGATTGCAGATCCAGACAAACTTCGGCGCGGTCGCCATTGGCCGTCCAGACGTTATCGCCCATGCTCTTGGCCGGGAGGCCGTTAATGAACAGGTCGATCACATCGCCCGGCATGGCGCCTTCATCTTCATCCGGAGTCAAAATTTCATCACCGAAAACGGCCAGAGTGAATTTGCCCGGCTCGGTGACAAAAACTGTCCCGCAATGAGTACCTTGTGGATCATAAGCGTCGACTACTGATCCTACCGGCAACGGGACATTATAGTAAGTATTGTTATCGCAGTAGAAGGTAACCCAGTATGGTGAACCAATCGGCATATCAACCGGGGTCAGGACAATATCGAAGCCGATATCGCTGACCTGGATATCTTCCACCGTTCCGGGATAATAGCCTTCTTTATAAGCGTACGCGTCGAACGGGAATATGGATTCGCTTTCGCACGCGAACTGACCATTGACGTCGGTGGTATGCGATGAAATCAGCGCACCTGACGGGAAACTGTTCCAGAGCTCTACCGTAGCGCCTTCGATTTCATTGCCGTAGATATCGATAACCCGGCCGCAAACGAAGCCGCTGCCTGATCCGATTATAATTGTTCCCGCGGTAAACGACGGGGTAATCATATTGTAATATTCATCTACAAAAGCCAAACCGCCGCCGGGGATAATGGTCGTCGAATCGATATCGACAACCCCCGGAATCGCGGTTTCGAGAATCGTGAAGTGCAGTTTGGCCATCATGCCCCGGTCGGGCATAATCGGACCGTTAAATATCGGAGCGATAGTGATCATAGCCCGCCGAGATGTATTATTTATAGTGACCGACTTGGTGTCATAACCATTCATCAGAGTGCCGTCGAAAGTCACTTCATCCAGCACGACGTTGTTGGAATTCCATGTAATCGGCAGGTTAATCGCCGCCAGCATGGATTCCGTTTTGAAATATACCGGCACGACGGCGTCGTTTCCGGGAATGCCCGGCACATGTGAAATCCAGATCGAATCCGGCATCGTGCTCAATGCATTAACCGTCAAATTGACAGGCACGATCACGTCGCTGAATTGCTTGACAGGTGCATTGTACTCTGAAATCGTGATGTGCCCGGTGTAATCGCCGGGATCGACGTTGGTCGTATTGATATTTATGCCAAAGCTCATCGGCGTGGTGTAGAATTCAGCCGCCGACGGGATAATATTCAGCCAGGAGGCGTCATCGGAAATCGTGAAGTCGACGTTGCGGTCGATACCTTCGGCAACCCCAAGACTGAAATTGGCCGACTGACCTTCGGTAAGAGTCACGTTGAATTCGGTCGGATCGGTCACGATTGAAACCGGCACGACGTTTATAACCGAAATAGTAATGGTCTCGTCGTCCGTAAACGTGCCATCCGTCACCGAAAACGTCACATCGTAATCACCCTGCTGATCCATATCCGGGGTGAATGAATATGTATAGCTATTGTTATGATTGTTCGTGAACGTGGAATTAGTTAATTCCGGGTTAACCGAGAATGACAAAATATCTCCGTCAGCATCGGTAGCCGAAACAACAAAAAGCAGCGTTTCGCCTTCATAGACAGTTTTATTGCCAATAGCCGCCAGAACCGGAGGCTGAGGAACGTCATTGACCGTGATTTGAACGCTCACTGTATCGGCCAGTGAACCATCGGTCGCTATAAACCCGACCATATAAACATTTGCCTGGGTAAAGTCCGGATTGAACACGAAATCGCCTGTGCCGTCACCGTTATCGGTGAAGTTTGAATTGGTCGGATTCCCCTCGACGCTCAGAGTCAGCGGGTCACCATCGGGATCGGAGGCTTCGAACGTGAAATTAAGAGAGCTGCCTTCATCCACCGACTGCGCACCGGGATCGGTCGCCACCGGAGCGCGGTTGACGTCCGTCACGGTTATATCTATTGTTTCATCATCGCTGAGAATACCGTCGGATACGGTGAATTTCACGGGGTAAACTCCGGCCTGCGAATAGTTCGGATCAAAAGTATAAGTTGCGGTTCCGTCGCCATGATCGACCAGGTTCGAGTTAAGGAGAACGGGGTCGACCGAAAAGGTCAGGTCATCACCATTGCCGTCGGAGGCACTTAAATCGAAAGTTAAATTATCACCTTCCGCGACGGATTGATTGCCAATCGGTTCCAGAACCGGCGCGACGTTGCCGAGAGTAACCGTAATCATGACATATTCGGAATCGTTCAGGACACCGTCCGAAGCATAGAACAATACTTCATGTGGGCCAACTTGAGAGGCATCCGGTATGAAAGTGAAAAATGCGGTACCGTCATGATTGTCGTCGAGGCTGGCATTGGCCGGCAGGAGGTCCGCGTGAAGAGTTGGGGTCGTGCCATCGCCATCAGTGGCACTAATAACAAATGACAGAGTATTACCTACTTCAACTCCCTGAGGTCCGATCGGAGACAATACCGGCGGTTGGTTGACGTTGATCACGGTAATCGTGATTAATTCATTGTCGGTATCGGTACCATCGGTAACCGAAAACGTCACCGGGTAATCACCGGCCTGAGAATAATCAGGATTGAAGGTATATGTTGCCGTACCGTCCATATTGTTCACGAGTTCCGCATTCGGGACAGCCGGATCGACTGAAAATGTCAGCGGGTCACCGTCCGCATCGGTCGCGGATATGTCGAATTGGAGCGTCTGGCCTTCATCTACAGTTTTATTGCCGATTGCAGCAAGGACAGGGGCACGGTTAGTATTGGTAACCGTAATGGTAATCGTTTCGGCATCGGTGTCGATGCCATCGGTAACCGAAAACTCAACCACGTGATCGCCGGCTTGAGTATAGTCGGGATTAAATATATAAGTGGCGGTTCCGTCACCGTTATCTACAAATGAAGCGTGGGCGATATCAGGCGTTACGGCAAACGACAAGGCATCATTGTCGCCATCGGTGGCGGAAAGGTCGATCTGCAGTGAGGATCCTTCAGCCACGGTTTTATCCCCGATATTGGCCAGGATCGGCGTCTGATTGACATTATTGACCGTAATCGTAATTGTTTCTTCGTCAGTATCGGTGCCGTCTGTGACCGAAAAAGTGACCGGATAATCACCGGCTTGAGTAAAATCGGGATTGAACGTATAAGTCGCGGTCCCATTGCCGTGATCAACCAGATTCGCATTGGTAATGACGGGATCGACGCCGAAACTCATTGAATTGCCGTCGGGATCGGTCGCGGAAAGGTTGATCACGAGGGAGCTGTTTTCATCGACCGATTTATCACCGATTGCGGTCAGAACGGGAGGGCGATTCGTGTTGGTGACAATAATGTTTATTGTCTCAGTATCCGTATCGGTGCCGTCAGTTACCGTAAACGTGACGGGGTATGTACCTGCCTGAGTATAATCCGGATTAAATGTAAATGTTGCGGTTTTATCACCGCTCGTGTTATTAACCAACGTAGCGTTGGCAATACTTGGTGAGAAGGAAAATCCAAGAGTGTCTGCGGCATCTTCATCCGTGGCGGTCAAATTTATAACCAGGGATGATCCCTCGGCCACGGTCCTGTCGCCTATCGCCCCCAGCACGGGAGCATGATTCTGAGGCGCGTTGGGGTCGATGACGTCGAAACAGAAGGCGTCGCCAACCCATTCCGGATCGGAGGGAGTAAGCCAGAGCCAGTCGTATGTACTATTCGGGGCATAATTTATGGAGTCAATACAAATTCTGCCGGCATCGGCGCTGTTCATACCAATTTGAAAACGGAGCTGGCGCGTATCGTCGGAAGCCGGCCAGGAAGCTGCCGGGGGAATACCCGCCGTTGTGTGATTGAACGTATCAGGCAAATTGCCGTCCATATCAAACAAAGTATAGCTGTTCAAAGTGGTCCAATAAAAAGCACCCGGTGTGAACGACGGGAGCCAGCCGTTGTAACCCATAATCATGCTCGGCAGACCATACGTTCCGCCGCCCAGATTGGTATAGGTTACGTTGTTTCCGGTCGGGCTGTAAATTGTCCAGGTGCAGCTGTACCCGAGACAATTGGCGCCGCTGGAATTTTGCATATAAATATCGATAGTGAAGTTGTCGCCCATTTCAACGACGTTGGGATCGGCTCCCTGCGACGTGACGTCGGCGTCGACAAAAATGTTAGCGGCATTGGCACCGGTCGCGAAAATCAAAATCAGGGCCAATACAAATGTCAGAATCGTACCTCGCATAATACGCTCCTTATATTGTTGTAAAATATGTCGAAATTCCATCTATCCCTTATTTGGCGGCAAAAGGATAAGGCAATTGGATAAAGAATCAATGTTATGATTTAATTAGTCGCCTATGAGCAAATCACAAAGCTTACCCCTTGCTCTATTGAAACTCTAACCTCGCTATTACTCATATTTTATGGCAGCAAAGTAAGTACCGAAGACTCTTTTCCTCCCCTCCCGAGTCAACCTAACCCGTTACGGGTCAGCAACAATAGTATAATCATAAGGGAGGAAATGTCAAGTTAAATAGCGCCAACAGGATACGCAAACGCTTGCATATTAACGGCAAATTTTGTCATGAATTGACGGCACGTCTTTTCGACGTCCGCCAGAGAAGGAAAAGTATGAGCGCCGAACCAAGCAGGTCGAAAAGAATATCGGCGACATCGGAACTGCGGCCCGGAATATACCGCTGATAAAATTCATCAAGAATCGCGAAACAGACAATAAATAACAGGCTCAGGAGAAAAGTATAGTTGATGTGCATCCTCGACGATAAATTCGCGAATGATCTGAAAACAAGGATAGAAAAAAGTGCATATTCCGTAAAATGCGCGACCTTATCCAGCCAGGGGAAATCAGGGGTCGACGTGTGAAGGTTCGGCACTGATGAAACAATAATTATCATTGCGGCATATAAAAGTGCCGGGAGATGGAAACGAATGAACCATACGTAATTATTCATATATTCCTTATACGATGTACCCGTC
Organism: uncultured Ignavibacteriaceae bacterium; assembly: GCA_964569945.1. Lineage (GTDB taxonomy): Bacteria > Zixibacteria > MSB-5A5 > GN15 > PGXB01 > CALAMC01. The sequence continues at coordinate 7,031 of CAZMWI010000023.1, read as the reverse complement.
ATTGGTTGGAAGCCAATATACATTTTATTGGTTCGGTTCAAACAACTTTATTGAATTTTTGGAATTATGAGTTATCTTGTTGGCGCTTAATCAAGGAATCGAATTGCCGGATATAAACGAGCCGAACAGAAATGGACAAAGACAATAAAATCCCGTCGACGGTACCCGACCTGATAGGAGACAGAGTCTATCTTCGTCCAGCCGTACCCGAAGATTATGCCATAACCTATGCATGGTTTCTCAAAAGCGGGCCATCGTCACAAACCTGCCGCCCGGTTCCTATCGTAACACCTGAAGAAATGGTTATTCGCCAAAGGAATAAAGAAAAATCACCGGACCGGGGCGATTTTGTCATAATCGACAAAGACAGCGGGCGGCTGGCCGGCAAGCTCGCTTATTTCAACCTGAACCTGCTCAATCGGTCGGCGGAAATGGGCTACAGCGTGGATCCAGAGATGCAGCACCGGGGCATCGCCCGCGAGGGTCTGACCCTGCTGGTCAAATACCTGTTTCGTCAGATGAACCTCAATAAAGTCTATGCCCAGACCGGGGCTTTCAACACCGCCTCCGTGGCCCTTCTGGAGGCGCTCGGATTCAAGCGCGACGCCGTATTGCGGCAGCATCACTTCCACGACGGCAAGTTCCACGACGATTATGTCTATTCCCTGCTGAAAAATGAATGCAACTTTTAACCGTTTTCGGTGTTAATTATAAATAATCGAGCGACCTAAGCTATTTGGACCCACTAAGTCCTATATAAGGTTGAAACAATTCCGAACCAGCGGGGGAATAAATGAAGGTACACGATCTTCTCAAAAAAAAGCAGGGCAAAATCGTATCCATCCCGTCCGATCACACCATCAAGCAGGCCATGGAATCGATTATCACCCATAAAATCGGGGCCCTGCCGGTTATCGACGGCGATGAGTTGAAAGGCATCATCTCTGAGCGCGACATATTCCGGGTTGCCTTTTCAAAGGGTGAATCGGGCTTTGGCATCATGGTCGGCGAAGTCATGACAAAAAATATCGTCATCGGGTTCCTCAATGATGACGTCGAAAATGTCAGTGCCCTAATGACCCAAAATCGCTTTCGCCACCTGCCCATCATGGATAATAAAAAACTGGTCGGGATAATTTCGATTGGAGACATCGTAGCCGCCAATGTCGATTCGCTGGCGGTGGAAAATCGTTATCTCAAAGATTATATAGCCGGCAAATACCCGGCCTGATATTAACCGGTCCTGTGGAACCTTGTTTCAAATCTTTATTGTTATAAAATAATACGAAGGGCTGCCGCGGATAGTGCGACAGCCCTGCATTTAATTCGCGGATTCCGGTTACGAACCCGATGCGAATCAGGAGGGGCTAATTATGCCGATAGAATGTGATACTGCGGTTTATCGGGCGGTCCTTCCTCTGGTAAACGAGCCGGCTTGACGGCTCTCAACACCACCTTCATTAGCGTTACCACATTTCGGCATTGTTCTATATCTTTGATAACGTCTTCAGGGTTTTTGCCTTTGTACTTATCAACTGCAACAAAAAGGTCTATCGTTTCCGGCGACCAGTCGCCCCGGTATGTGTTGCCTACGGAGCTTATGGCTCTTTGAGAAAAATAATTGAACGATTTAAGGAAAAACCGTCGCACCAGTGTCGGATCTTCCCAGGCATTGTCCGATGATCCGTAGGGCACCGTAAACGTTGCCCGCGCATCATCTTTGGCGATGCGGTGCAATTCCTGCATCAGTGGAAGGATATTGTTAATTCGGGCCAGCGTCCATGAACAATGTATTTCGTCGACGGAATTATCGTCGTAAGGCAGCGGCGTATGATCGCAGCCGTCGAGATCCGCGACGATCTGAATTCCATCGCCCGATACCGAGTCTATATTGATCCATTCCGGCTTGATTTCGTTGGAGCAACCGATGTTTAACCTTACCGCTGTTTTTTGGGGACTTGCTTCCTCCGGTTTTTTCAATGTCAGGCTTTTGGCCGGAGTTATTTCCTTATTGAATTCATTTTCTTTGACAATCCCGCTGAACATATAAATATGCACGTTTTTCCCACGGGCCGGGTTGAAACAGGGGATGTCCATTATTTCCTGCACGTCCATGTACGGAGCGTAACGTTGTCTTATATCACGATCGGGATCGGTATAAAGCCGCACATGCGCGATATCATCGAAATCCGGGACCGTCGCGATAAATTGAACGCCGGCCGCGAGGTTTTTGAGCAGTGCGAAATCATCGACGTGCTCCAGCACTTCCATGCAGATGACAACATTGTAATCGACAGGGATATAGCTCTCCCGAAGATAGGCATCGCCTACTTGAAAATTACCGTTGGGACTGAATTTCAGTGCCTTCTTGACGGCTTCGGAACTGAAGTCGAAACCCCGGTAAGGGATATTTTTCTCGATAATCATCCGGGCCAGGTACCCAGTTCCACAGCCGACTTCAAGCACCCTCGGATCTTTCAATTTTAGCAATTTTTCAAATACTCTGTTATAAAGAAAGTCCCGGGTCCTTTCGTTATAGTCCCGACTGAAAATGTCGTCATAGTATTCGGCGCCTTTTTCGGCGTGTCCGGTAACAAGCACGGCAATCTCCGGTTAAGGTTTCTGCTATAGGGTGTTATCGACACTTTGTGCAAAATCTGAACAGGAAATTGGGAGAAATTTATCGAGGGTTTTCAGGATATAACTTCAATCGCGGAAATGTCATAAAGCCGCCGCCAGTCATCCTTTAAAATAGCCCAACGGTGCTCATCTTCAAAACTGCCGTCGGGATTCCGGCAGTACCCGCGCAGGGTTCCTTCGAAAACGAATCCCGGAGTCTTGGAAATAGATTTAATCGAGGCAATATTGGATACTCGGCAGCCGGTCTCTACCCGATTAAGCCCCAGGCTTTCGAACGCCAGGTAGAATAAAAGGGGTTTGCATCTAGAGGCAATAGCTTGCCCGCGCATATCGGTTAAAATGTCGGCTCCGGTGTAACCGCGATGGTGCTCCCAGCTGCTAACTCCCAGAAGCGTCCCGCCCGCGAGTTCATCATTGTAGAGAATATAAAAGCCGTATTTGGTCCTTCGACCGGAACTGTCAAACCTTGGTCGGTAGCTTTTCTTAAATTCGGATTGCATATATCCCGCATCGGGATGTTTTGAGAACATGCTCAGGACATCTTTGAAATTATCCTCTTCTATCAAGTGGATAATAATCGGGCCGGACTTAATTGCTTTAAACATGAAATTTCCCGGAATTGATTTAAAATTTTAATCGGGGTGAGAGGATTCGAACCTCCGACATCTTGCTCCCAAAGCAAGTGCGCTAACCGGACTGCGCCACACCCCGATGACACGCAAATATAGCGCTTCTTAAGCCCAAGTCAAGATTAAGGTTATATTGGCCAGTCAATGCTGTACCGGGAATACGGGGTCGCCCTTTCATTTCCAGCTTGACTTGTATGCCTGAATCAGCCTTATTTAATAATTGAGAGATGTAGGTCCTGAGGGCTGGGTATTTGGCAGACTTTTTCTGTCCGTCTGTCAAGAGCACAATCCAGCCCTCACTTTTTTATTAAAAAGGCGGCCATTGCCGACCGCCTTCAAGCATACAATCACTCTATATCAGGTCTGGAACAAGTACTGGATTTTTATGAAAAACTTCCGCGCCGTCATCCCCCAGTCCTGGACCAGATTCGGATCCGGCTCGGGACTGTAAAACGGGTATAAATCCGACGGCAGCTTCTCGAAATCATACGTCACCCCCGCGTAAAACACGGAGAACGGGCTTATGCGAAAAGTAAGCAGCGGATCGACGCTCCAGTTTTTTTGCATGTAATAGGCATAATCGTCGTTGGGATCGGGCGAAACCTGTATAGCGAGCCTCCTGTAAGTGTTCTGCAAGACCAGCCTTATTGACAGCGATTTAGTTAACTGCAATCGTGTTCTGGCCCGCAGAACGTAGTTTTCGAAGAATCTCCGGTCTGTTTTCAAATCATCGCTTTTCAGGTAGCTGAAGTATGGCTCGATAATAACCCTGTCGATCGGCTTTATATTAAGATTGGTTTCAAACGAAAGTTCCCGCCCTTTCTCAAGGACGTTCAGGGCCGGGCCGTTGCCCCATTCGGTTTGCAGATAAAATCCGATATAGTTACTAAACTGGCTGTTTATGTCCAGGTGCAGGCGCCAGAGATCGTTGAACCGGACACCGCTCCATAGCTCATCGCCCGTGATATAGGCAACCGAACCGATTGTCTGCGCAAGCCTGAGGACGGCCGACCACCCAAAATTCACATGAGTCCATTTGCGATCCCCCTCGAAATTCCATCGAGTTTCAGTATACAATTGAGGCCACATTCTGTCGATTAAGCCTTCATCGTAATAAAAAGTATACTGGGTATAAAAGGACAGATTGCGATAGTCCACCCAGGGATCGTAACCCAGTTCGGTACGATATGTCCACCCCACCTGATTGTAATCGAGCCGAAAATCCCAATGGCGCGAGGTGCGATTAATCCGGCTGATCATACCGAATCCGGTGAACGATTCGCCGTCGAATCCAAAGGTATGCCTGCCGTTATCGAACGTGGTTTTTAATCCGAATAGACTGCTATTGTTGGACTCTTTCGTATGAGTAACCAGATATTGCCCATCGATGAAGTAATTCGGCGAAAGGCGGATGCGCTGGTCCAAACCGAAAATTGTATTCGATCCGCCTGATTCAAAACGCCTATCGTTGAGTATCATTCCGATCTGTGAGCTCGACCCGAGAGAGCGCATTCCCCTAAAGACATTGACATAGCTCTTGCCGACGTCGAATGGCCCATAGCTGGACTCTTCGAGAGGCACGAGATAGAAAGAATGATCATCGACCGCGGACAGCAATCCGAACCGATAGGGTCCGGTGCGGCCGGTCAATTTGACCGCCAGTTGGGGGTCGTTTATAGTACGCGAATAAAAAGAATTAAACAGCGTTATAAAAATGTCCCGCCCTTCCTGAAAAAACGGCCGTCGTTCCGGATAGTACAGGGCCACGGGAGAATTGACATCAATCTGCGCGGCATCGGCCTCAATCTGGCTGAAATCGGGGTTGATGGCCGTTTCCAGAGTTATGTCCGAATTTATGGCGTACTTGCTCCCAAGCGCCAGCTCGCCGTCGGCATCGAGATTTTTAAACGGGAGGTTGGGGTCATAGGTATCTGTCACCGAGCCGCTCTGATTGGCAACTAAGGCCGGGAGAATTTCTATGCCCCGCCCCGGATAGACGTTTGAAATGCCGTTGACCGTTCCCCACTGGCACGGCCAGCACTGCTCGTTGCGGTTATTGGCCGACCATGAATACTGGTGGATAGCTTCACGCGGTTGATTGCGCCAGAAATCCATACGCCACGTCTGCTTGTCCCGGTTGGGAAAACGCAGACCGGAAAACGGCACGGACATCTCCACCTGATATCCCTCTGGCGTGATCTTTGCCGCTGAATTCCAGATAAGGTCAAAGCCGATGTCCGACCCCGTTATATTGGTCCACATCACGTCTTTCTGGATACCATACGGATTGACATACAGTAAATACGCCCATGAGGCATCACCGTACGTATCAAGCAATACTATCGCCGCGTCGTCGCTGGTGAACAGGTCACGCTGGCACATCGTCGCGCGAATTTGCGAAGGATCATCGTGGCATACGAACCCGACATAAAGATTGTTTTCGTCATAGGTGACCATGACTTTGGTCTTGACCGAAGGTTCGGTATTGTCGCCCGGTGCGCGTTCGACGAAGTTATCCGCCACTGCCGCCCCCTGCCAGCCGGCATCGCTTAAGTCACCGTCGACACGAATCGGACCGTTTGTTTTTGAAATATTCAAGACCGGATTGAATACCGGTTGAAAACCGTCGGAGGCAAAACCCGTAATACTCAATAAACCCCACACCATTACCGCCGTTAAAAGGCCGAAAATCGGCCTCCGTGAACGAGAGGACATATCCCTATTCCTTCCGTGTTTATTATGCGGATTGTGGTGTTCAGGCGCGCTGTCTGGTGGTTAGGCGCCTATCTATTCGATTTCCTTTTGTTAATTGGTTTTAGTAGTCAAGCTTCACGCCTTTAGACGAGATTATTGGACAAATGTTTAACCGGAGTTTGTTTGGTGGAATTAAAATTTAATGAGCGGAGGCAGAACCGGTGACAAGCCCTGCCGAACTTCCATATTATATATGCCGCGCGATTAACTCCCGGGCCGCCGCGACCGCTTTGCCGCGATGAGAAACCTTGTTTTTTTCGTCGAGGGACATCTGAGCGAAGGTCTTCCCGGCCGGGGGATAGAAAAACACCGGGTCGTAGCCAAAACCGTTTTCGCCCTTGTTTTCGGTGATAATAACGCCTTCGACCGTGCCGTCAACCGTCACTACTTTCTCAGGATCCCAGGCAATTGCGATCACCGTTCGAAAACGGGCTGCGCGTTTTTCATCGGGTACGCCCGTCATTTCTTTTAATAGCTTGACATTGTTATCGGCGTATGAGCACCCCGGCCCGGCATAGCGCGATGAGTACACTCCCGGCGCCCCACCCAAAGCGTCGACTTCCAGTCCGCTGTCGTCGGCCATTGCCGCCAGGCCGGTGAATTTGGCGATACCGCGCGCTTTGAGGACGGCGTTTTCTTCGAGCGTTGTCCCGGTTTCTTCTATTTCCGGGAAGTCATTAAAATCCGCCGAGGTCAATATCTCGACCGGCAGCCCGGCCAATACTTTTTCGATTTCTCTGATTTTGTCTTTATTGTTGGTGGCAAGGACAAGTTTCATGGTTTTAATTTCTCGTGATGTTTGGTTGGCGTCAGGTCACAACCATAAAAATGGTCTAGACCTGACGCAACGTTTTAACCTTGTGGTAATTTCATTCATCTTGGTGCCCCACCGCCCGAAGGCCCTGAATCTTATGAATGATCAGCGATGGGATTCCTTATTGTGTTCGGCAGACGCCCTCGTCTGCCGATTTGTCGGGTTTCTCGCTGCGCTCGGAACCCAACCTACTT
>CAZMWI010000022.1:0-24862 GCA_964569945.1 uncultured Ignavibacteriaceae bacterium | reverse complement strand
CGACGGCAGCGACGACTACACCGGCGCCATACACAACCTGGCCGCCCAGGGCAAAACCCGCGAAGAAATATACCGCACCCTGACCGTCGAAGACGTCCAAAGAGCGGCCGATATATTTCGGCCGGTGTACGATAAGCTCGACGGCGGCGACGGTTTCGTCAGTCTCGAGGTCAACCCGCATCTGGCCCGCGATACCGAAGGTACCATCAAAGAGGCCAAAGAGCTTTGGAAAGCACTTGATCGCCCCAATGTCTTTATAAAAGTCCCGGCCACCAAAGAGGGCCTTCCGGCGATCCATCAGCTTATTTCCGAGGGTATCAATGTCAATGTAACGCTACTGTTCGGACTCGAACGCTACCGCGACGTGGCCGAGGCCTACATTTCCGGCCTTGAGGACCGCGCCAACAAGGGCGAACCATTGAAAAACATCGGCTCCGTCGCAAGTTTCTTTTTAAGTCGAATCGACGTTAAGGTCGACCCGCAACTGGAGCAGTTGGACCAAAAGCAAGTTGGCCAGATAAAAGGCCAGGTTGCCATAGCCAGCGCCAAAATGGCCTATCAAATATATAAAGAAATGTTCAAAAGCGACCGCTTCCGCAAACTCGAAGAAAAAGGCGCGAGACCACAAAGAGTCCTGTGGGCCAGTACCAGCACCAAGAACCCGGCCTACAGCGACGTCAAATACGTCGAGGCGTTGATCGGCCCCGAAACGGTTAACACCGTCCCTCAGGAAACCCTGAGTGCATACCGCGATCACGGCCAGCCCGATAACCGTCTCGAAAACGACCCGGATAAAGCGAAACAGGTTTTAGACCGCCTGAAAGAGTTCAACATTGACATTGACCGCGTCACATCGGAACTTATCGAAGAAGGAATCGAAAAGTTTAACAAGCCGTACGATCAAACTCTGGAATCGCTTGAAAGGAGAATGGGAGAGATGAAAACAGGACAGGTCGACCCTCAGGAAATGCTCGTCGCAGATTATAATAAATCCATTAAAGCCCGCATCGACGATCTGACCAAACAACAGTTTTCAAAGCGGCTCTGGGAAAAAGACGTTACTTTGTGGACCGACGACGAAAAAACCGGGGATCAAATCGCTAATTCGCTGGGGTGGTTGTACGTCGCGGGGAAAATGCTTCCGCACGTATCAGACTTGAAGCAGTTCGCTGCGGACGTCCTCAAAAACGGCTTCAGGCATGTCGTCCTGCTCGGCATGGGCGGCAGCAGTCTGGCGCCGCTGGTGTTTTCGGAGACGTTTGCGTCGGGGTCCGAAGGCCTTCCGCTCGACGTGCTCGATTCCACCGACCCCGGAACGATTTTGAATATCGAAAAACGAATTCCGCTGAAAGATACTCTGTTTATCGTGTCGAGCAAATCCGGGACAACGACCGAATCGTTGACGTTTATGGAATATTTCTATCATAAAGTCAAAGACGTCAAAGGCGAAAAGGCCGGAGAGAATTTCGTCGCGATCACAGATCCCGGCAGTTCTCTGGCCGATACGGCCAAATCGCGCGGATTCAGAAAAATATTTCTAAACTTCGAAGACATCGGAGGGCGCTACTCGGCGCTGTCGTACTTCGGCATAGTTCCGGCTGTACTGATCGGGGCCGATATAGAAAAACTGCTCGACCGCGCCGAACGCATGGCCCAGGCCAATCAACGCGGTGACACCAAAGCTGCCAATCCGGCCATCGAGCTCGGTGCCATGATAGGTGAACTGGCCACGCATGAGCGCGACAAACTGACTTTCTTTACATCGGGCTCAATAGAAAGCTTTGGCATCTGGCTGGAACAGCTGGTCGCCGAAAGCACCGGCAAAGAAGGTCGGGGGATCCTTCCTGTCGCCGGTGAAACCATCGGCGAACCGGGAGTTTACGGCAAAGATCGCATTTTCGTTTATTTCGAACTTAAAGGTGAAGAAAACAAAGAAAGCCTGGCTCGGGTCAAGGCTCTTGCCGACGCCGGGCACCCGGTTGTTATTGTCCGCCTTAAAGATAAATACGATCTCGGTCAGGAAATGATTCGCTGGGAGATCGCAACCGCTACCGCCGGTGCCGTGCTGAATATAAACCCGTTCGACCAGCCCAACGTGCAGGAATCCAAGGACATCACCAAGCGTATATTGCAGGCGGCTATTAAGGAGGGTGCTCTCCCGCAGCCGGATTTCGAAGGCGCCAAAAGTGATGAAGTGCTTCTTAATGCATCCGATAGCAGCTTCGAAGACGGCCTCATGAAATTCCTGAGCAAAATAAAGGAAGGCGACTATGTCGCCATACAGGGGTATCTGCCGGAATCGGAAAACACAAACAAGGCCCTGCACGAATTGCAGCACCGTCTGCGCGACAGCCTGAAATCCGCTACGACGGTCGGCTACGGCCCGCGCTTCCTGCATTCGACCGGGCAATACCATAAGGGCGGCCCCAACACCGGGATGTACATTCAGCTGGGAAGAGAATCGAAAGAAAACCTGGCCGTACCCGGCAAGGATTATTCCTTCGATCTTCTCATCAGCGCTCAGGCGCAGGGCGATTTGGAAGCGCTGTTCAAGCACAAACGCCGGGCGATAAGAATCAGCCTTGGAACCGATCAGGAAAATAATCTCAACCGCGTATTGGATGTCTTCGCCGGTACGGTACAACCCCAAACCTGATTTGGTGGAAGGAAATGCAAATATGTCACCAAGCAACGGAATATCGGCCCTGTTCCTCGACATCGGCGGAGTCCTGCTCACCAACGGCTGGGACCGTCACGCCCGCCGCGCGGCGGTCGAAAAGTACGAGCTTGATTTCGAAGAAATGGACGAGCGTCACCACCTGACTTTCGATACGTACGAGGAAGGCCGCTTGACCCTGCAAGAATACCTCAACCGGGTCGTCTTTTATAAAGAACGGCCGTTTTCCTATGATGACTTCAGGCAATTCATGTTCAGCCGTTCCCAGCCGCACAATGATATGTTGAACCTCGTAAGGAAGCTGCGATCACAATACAACCTGCGGACGGTTACCGTCAGCAATGAAGGCCGTGAACTGACCGAATACCGCATAAATAATTTCAAACTGGCCTCAATGATCGACGCGTTCATCGTTTCCTGTTTCGTGCACACCCGCAAGCCGGATACGGAAATATTCCGGATCGCTTTGAACATATCTCAGGCACGCCCGGAGGAAGTGATTTACATCGACGATCGACCCATGTTCGTAGAGGTAGCCTCGACCCTGGGTATACACGGCATACACCACGAAGGCTTCGAATCGACCCGGGGAAAACTGGCTGAGTTTGGGTTGAGCGAAAATAAAATAAGCAAAATGAACGGATAGTACAATGGATCAAATAAGAGCCGATATCGGTCTGATCGGATTGGGGGTGATGGGCCGCAACCTGGCCTTGAACGTGGCCGATCACGGATTCAGCATAATCGGATTGGACCTCGATAAAAACAAAGTGAAAGCGCTGGCCGACGAAGGCGACCAAAAATCGGTCGCGGCGGTCAGTACTATGGATGAATTTTTGTCACTACTGCGCAAGCCTCGTGCCGTGATGCTCCTTGTCCCCGCCGGAAAACCGGTCGACGTTGTGGTTAATGAACTTCGCGACCGGCTCGATCCGGGCGACATCATAATAGACGGCGGCAATTCGCATTTCACCGACACCGACCGCCACGCCCAAGAGCTGGCCGACAAGAAAATTAATTTCCTCGGTGTCGGTGTTTCCGGAGGCTCCAAAGGCGCCCGTTACGGTCCGAGCATAATGCCCGGTGGTCCGAAAAACGCGTATGAACGAGTCCAGAATATACTTGAAGCGGTCTCGGCCAAAGCCGACGGCCAGCCGTGTGTGGCTTATCTCGGTCCCGGCTCGGCGGGACACTATGTCAAGATGGTGCACAACGGCATCGAATATGCCCTGATGCAGCTCATTTCCGAAACGTACGATATCCTGCATCACATTGGAGGACTGACCAACGACGAAATGGCCGATGTCTTCGAAAAATGGAACCGGGGACCGCTGAGTTCATTTCTTATCGAAATAACATACAAGATCCTGCGGGTTAACGACGATGACACAGGCCAACGGCTGGTCGACATGATTCAAGACGCCGCCAAACAAAAGGGAACCGGCAAATGGACGTCGCAGGATGCCATGGAGCTGCAGGTACCGGTGCCGACAATCGACGCCGCGGTCGGTATGCGCGATCTGTCCGGATTTAAAGCTGAGCGTGAACAGGCAGCCAAAGTCTTCTCGCGAACGGAACACAAATATTCCGGTGATAAATCGGCTTTGATCGACCAGCTGGAGAAAGCCCTGCACTTCGGCATGATCACCGCCTACGCCCAGGGCATGGCGTTGCTGAGGGAAGCATCATCACGGTATGAATACAACCTGCCGATGGCGGACATCGCCAAAATCTGGCGTAGCGGATGCATTATTCGCGCCGCACTGGTCAACGATATGAGAGAAGTCTGGACCAAAGCCCCTGACACACCCAACATGATGACGGCCCAGCCGTTTTCCGGAATCCTGATTCAAAACCGCCCGGCACTTGCCGAGATGATTGGCACGGCAATCGCGCACGCAATACCCGCTCCGGCTCTGTCAAGTGCACTGGCCTATTTCGACGGTTACCGCTCGGCCCGGCTTCCCGCCAACCTGGTACAGGCGCAGCGCGACTTTTTCGGATCGCACACCTACGAACGCATCGACCGTGAAGGCGTATTCCACACCGACTGGGCGGAACGGAAGGAGGCAAAATGATTTCGGCACGAAAAGCGGACCCGGTTGTCATTACGATTTTCGGCGGTGGTGGTGATCTGACCTGGCGCAAGCTGGTCCCGGCCCTGTTCGATATTTTCCTCCAGGACTGGCTCCCCGATCAGTTCGAAATAATCGGCGTAGACATTCACAAAAATTCCAACGCGGCTTATCGTGAACATCTGGCTACCGGCGTCAAGAAATTCTCCCGGCACAAAGTGACGACCAAGACGTGGAAAGAATTTTCATCACACATAACTTATCAGGCTCTGGACCTGACCAAAAAGAAATCGTACGAAACACTAACCAAACACATCGAAAAGACCGAAAGCGACTGGGACAAAGAAGTCTGCCGGGTATTTTACATGGCCGTCTCGCCGTCGTTTATCGAACCGGTGTCGCACCTTCTGTCCGAGACGGGCCTTTCGAGAGACAAAGACCGGTTCCGGATCGTCATCGAAAAACCGTTCGGGCACGACTACGAGAGCGCCCACAAACTCAACGAGGTCATGCGTCACTGTTTCGACGAACATTCGGTCTTCAGGATCGACCACTACCTCGGCAAAGAGACGGTACAGAACATCGTCGCCTTCCGCTTCGCCAACAGCCTTTTCGAACCGCTGTGGAACCGGAACTACATCGAACACGTGCAAATAACCGTCTCCGAAAAACTCGGAGTCGGACACCGAGGATCGTACTATGAAAAAGCCGGGGCTCTGCGCGACATGGTCCAGAACCACCTCATGCAGCTTCTGTGCCTCACGGCTATGGAACCGTCGGTCGTGTTCGCCGCCGATGAACTCCGTGACCGCAAAGTCGACGTGCTTCGCGCGGTGCGCATCTATCGTCATGACGACGTGCAAAAATACGCCGTGCGGGGACAGTACGGCCAAGGCTGGATCGGACGCGACGAAGTCCAGGGTTACCGCGAAGAAGAAAACGTCGCCGAGGATTCATCGACGGAAACCTTCGCGGCGCTAAAAGTATTTATCGACAACTGGCGCTGGCAGGGCGTCCCGTTTTATCTCCGCACCGGCAAACGCCTTCAGGAAACGCTGTCGATGATCGCCATACAGTTTCGGCCGGTCCCGCACCAGGCTTTTCCGGTCGAAGCTATAGAAGCGTGGCAGCCGAACCGCCTGATAATAAATATCCAGCCCAAAAAGGGGATGCAGCTTCATTTCCAGGCCAAAAAGCCGGGTCTGCGAATGATACTTAATCCGGTTGAGATGGATTTCGACTATTCCAACGCCTACCAGGATGATCCGCCCGACGCCTATGAAACGCTGCTGCTCGATGTCTTTCTTGGCGATCAAACTCTTTTCATGCGCTGTGACCAGATCGAGGCGGCGTGGAAAATTATCGATCCAGTCACCAGCATCTGGGACGCAACCAGCCCGCCCGACTTCCCCGACTACCCCGCCGGAACCTGGGGTCCTGTCGACGCGCAGGCTTTGATCGCCCGCGACGGATATACCTGGTTGTCGATGCCTCTCGACGGAAAAGCACACAAAGAGGCCGAGGATGATTGATGCTCAGCGTCTTTCCCGATATCAAGACTCTGACCGAGGCAGCAGCCGAACTGGTCGTTGAATCCGCTCAGGAGGCGGTCGAAAGACGCGGCCGTTGCCTGCTGGCTCTTTCCGGCGGTCATTCACCTAAATCGCTGTACATAACCCTCGCCCAGGAGCCATACAGAGACGAAATGCCCTGGGAAAATACAATCGTGCTCTGGAGCGATGAACGGTATGTTCCGCTAAGCGACGAAAGAAGTAATGCCGGGGCCGCGATGGAATTACTGCTAAAGCATGTCTCTGTCCACGAGAACCATATTATCGTGATGTATAAAGACGGCTTGTCACCGGAACAAGCCGCTCTAGAGTATGAAAGAAAACTCAAAGAACTGTTCGGCGGGGGTCAACCGCGTCTTGACCTGACCCTTCTGGGTTGCGGTCCCGACGCCCACACGGCTTCACTTTTTCCCGGCAGCAAAGCCATCGACGAACAAAAGGCCCTGATTCTGGCTGTAAATCACACAGGCAGTGACGTTCCGAGGATTACCATGACTCCGGTTTTGATAAATCAATCTCGCACCGTGGTCTTTATAGCCTATGGTCAGGAAAAAGCGATTGCTCTCCGCGAAGTCCTGACCGGCGCCCACCGTCCCAAAGAGCTCCCGGCACAGATCGTCAAACCGCCGGACGGTGAAGTGTTGTGGTATATCGACGGCCCCGCCGCTTCCCAGCTCGAAATCTGAAAAACCCCGCGGAATTCCCGAAAAACAGGCTTTCCAGCCTGTATCACATTTAACTCAATCGAGGAACAATGTCTATAATGATGTTGTTGCAGGAGAATTAGTAACATTTCAGCGGATAAGTCCACTGCAACTAAAGATAATATTTTGGAGGTTTTCGTTGTTTTCTCATTGCCAAGCTCTATTATACAGGACCTTTCAATATCTAACCGACCGCGCAGAACTTATTGTACGATCGCGGATTATAACCATAGCGAATATTCTGACTTTTTCTATATTAATATCGGGGCTGACCGCACGAGCCCAAAGTTTGCCCGATTTAACGCCTGAAACAGAACAAAGCGACAGCTCTCTGGCGGCCGTTCTGGCTGGCCTCAAGGGGCAATTCATCACTCTTGTCGAAGCCCGTGAACTGGCTTTGAAAAATTCCGTGGCGGTGCATCAGGCCGAAGCTCTTCTGAAATCGGCCAAAGGCGGCGTCCGCCAGGAACGTGGTGGCTTTGACCCGACCCTTTTCGCCGAAGTCAGTCGGTCGCGTTCCAAAACGCCATCATCGACCCCGTTTGCCGGAGCCGATGCTTTGGATCAAAAACTTACCGACCTTCGCGCCGGAGCCAGTATGCGTCTTCGTTTCGGGACCGAGCTCGGATTTAATTTGTCGTCGACTCGTCTCGAATCGAACTCGGGCTTTTCGGTACTGAATCCGCAATATTCCGCGACCGGCAGTCTGGATATAAAACAGCCCCTGCTCGCCGGATCGTGGCCCGCGGCCAGAGCACCGCTGACCGCAGCCGAACGGGTCGAGGACGCCGCCGAAGCGAGATATCACGACGCCGTCCTGGGTGTCATTCAATCCGTTAGCGATACTTATTGGGATTTATATACAGCCGAACGCGACTTGGCCGTACTGCAGTTGACAGTCGACCAGGCCGAGGCCTTTTTAAACGAAACCAAAGTCCGGGCCCAATCCGGCATGGCCGGACCGGGCGACGTCGCCAACGCCACTGCTTTTTATTCGCAGCAGCAGCAGGCCCAACTTGACGGACAGGAAAATCTCGACCGGGTTTCGAATCAACTCGCTTCGTTAATAGGCAGCCGTCCGGAAAGCCATCAGCAACGATTTCGTGCAGCTGACAAACCGAACCGCCCCACACTGCCGAAGGCCGACGCTGATTCTCTGGTGTCGGAAGCGGTCGACGGCAATTATGTCGTGAAGGCGGCCAAGCTCGAACTTGAAGCATCAAAGGCTCTTTCACGTGGAGCCAGCTGGAACACCCTGCCATCCCTCGATCTTATCGGGTCAATCGGCGGCAACGGACTGGCCGGAACCGCCCAGCAGGTGGTGTTCGGAACCGATACGTTGAGCACGACTTTCGGCGGCCCGGCGTCACAAGCCTACAATCAGGTTTTCAATCGCGACTACCCGACCTGGAGCATCGGCCTAAGACTGACTTTACCAATCGGCATGCGTTCGTCGCGCGGCGAACGGGACCGTCTGAAGGCGCAGGAAATGACTGCAGAACAGAATTTAATTGCGGCCAAAAGATCAGTTGAAGAACAGGTGCGCAATGCCCTGCTCGATTACCGGCACGCCGAAAAGCGGCTTTCCGCCGCACAGGATGGCGTCAAAGCGGCCCGCGAACTGGTACGAATCGGCAATATAGAATTCAAAGCCCAGCGGGTTTCGGCTTTTGAACTGGTGCGGCTCAATGCCGACCTCGCCGCCGCCCAGCTTCGCTTTTCCGAGGCGCTTGTACGGTCCGCCAAAGCGTCATCGGCCCTCCGCCGCCTTACCGGCGAGGGATTTTAGACGACAAATATTTTGCAGAGATAGAAGGATAAATTGACTATGATCGCTCCCATTAAAATACGAAAAGACATCGGTCTAATTCTTATGGCCGGTGCCTTGACCTTATTGTTGACATCATGCAGCGGCCAGAAAAAAAGCGGCTTCGGCGCACCGGTCGTACCGGTCGAAACCGCCAACGTCAAGACGACCGACGTTACCGATAAACTCGAAGCCGTCGGCAACGTCGAAGCCGCCGACGCCATCACGGTCGTGTCCGAGATAGACGCCAAAGTTATGAGCCTTCCTTTCGTCGAAGGTCAGCACATTGAAAAAGGCGGACTGATCGCTCAACTTGACGACAGCCAGGCGAGGGCCGAAGTGGAAAGCGCCCAGGCCACGCTTGACAAAGCTAAAATTAGTTACGATCGCACCAAAGAAATAGTCGATGCCAACGCCGCAGCACGGCAGGAACTCGATGACGCCAGGGCAGCATTAAAAGTAGCCCAGGCGCAGCTCGACCAGGCGCAGGTCCGGCTCGACAAAACCCGTATCAACGCTCCCTTTTCGGGAGTAGCAGGAACCCGACAGGTCAGCAAGGGAGCGTACTTAAGAACCGGCGATCCGGTCACGACTCTGACAAAAATCAGCGAACTTAGAGTGAACTTCTCGGCCCCGGAACGGACATTTTCCTATTTGAAGCGCGGCGCTGGCGTCACGATTTCATCACCGGCTTATCCGGATTATGAGCTCGACGGCAAAATCGAAGTCGTCGATCCCGTAGTGGATCAAACGACACGAAGCGTCACGATCATTGCACTGGTTAAAAACGAAGACAATCGCCTGCATCCCGGCATGTCGGCCAATGTTTCGGCCGTCCTGCGCAATCGGCCCGATGCTCTGACTATACCGGATGAAGCCGTCTTCTCCGAAGGCAACCAGGCTTTCGTGTATGTCGTCAAGCCGGATAGTACTGTGGTGCGTACCGCCATAACACTGGGGACGCGCCAGCCGGGGACGGTTGAAGTGACCCACGGTTTGCTGGCGGGCGAGGAAGTCGTGAAAGCCGGACATCAGAAACTGTACGATGGCGCGAAAATTATGCGGGTTCCGCCGGGCGGCATGGGTGCCCCCGGTCAACGTCCCGAAGCTAAACCTGATTCAAGCGGATCTTCTTAGTTGATATGACCGCGATGACAGGAGCACACATTAAATGAAAATATCACAAATATCTATAACTCGCCCGGTTCTCGCAACCGTGATGAGCCTTATCATCATACTTCTGGGTATCGTCTCGTACACAAGGCTGCCGGTACGTGAATATCCGGACATCGACCCGCCCATCGTGTCGATCAATACTTTTTATCGCGGCGCGAGTCCAAGCATCGTCGAAACCGAAATAACCGACGTGCTCGAAGAAGAGCTCGCGACCATTGAAGGCGTCAAGACGATCACTTCATCGAGCCAGGAACAGGGTTCGTCGATCACGATCGAATTCAATCTCGGCCGAAACGTCGACGAGGCCGCCAATGACGTGCGCGCCAAAGTCGCACGTATACAGGGTAATTTACCCCGCGACGCCGACGATCCCGTCATACAGAAAGTGGATGTCAACGCCCAGCCTATTATCTGGATGGCGCTCTACGGCGGCGGTTATTCCAACCTCGAACTTTCCGATTTCGGCGATCGCGTCCTCAAGCAGCGCCTGTTAAGACTGCCGGGGATAGCGTCAGTGTTTCTCGGCGGCCAGCGCAAATTCGCCATGAGGGTGTGGCTCGATCCACAACGTATGGCGGCCCATGGTTTGACCACGACCGACATTGAATCGGCCGTTAATCGGGAGAATGCGGAAATTCCCGGCGGACGGATTGAGGGCACCGGCCGCGAGTTTTCGGTACGCACCAGGGGTGAAGTCGATACTCCCAAGGAATTTGCGGCCCTAATTGTAAAAGAAAATGGCGGTGAAATCGTGCGTCTCGGCGACGTCGCCGACGTCGAACTCGGTGCCGAGGACGACCGTACTGCAGTTCGTTGGAACGGCAAAGAAGCGCTCGGACTTGGCATCATAAAACAATCCGAAGCCAGTACTATCGACGTGGCCGATGCCGTCGAAAAGGCATTGCCGGACCTGCGCAAAATACTACCTCCCGGAGCGAAACTTGATATTGCCTACAACTCGGCAATATTTATCAAAGATTCCATCACCGAAGTTCGCAATACCATCATTATCGCGGTGTTTCTGGTCGTACTGGTTATCTTGCTTTTCCTGAAGAGTTTTCGGGCCACGATCATACCGACTTTCGCGATTCCGACATCAATCATTGGTACCTTCGTAATTGTGTACGTAGCAGGATACACGATCAATATTCTGACATTGTTGGCACTAGTGCTCGCAATCGGATTGGTGGTCGACGACGCTATAGTTATGCTCGAAAACGTCTATCGTCACCTGCAGATGGGCAAAAGCCGATTCCGGGCGGCCATGGATGGAGCCAACGAAATTGGTTTCGCCATTCTGGCCACGACGATTTCCCTCGTGGCGGTATTCGTACCGCTGTCGTTTTTGACCGGTGATGTCGGCCGGCTGTTCCGGGAATTCGGCATTTCAGTCGCGGTGGCGGTATTGATTTCGGGATTCGTCGCTCTGACTCTTACACCGATGCTCTGCTCGCTGATATTGCGGCCGCTTCATGGCGAAAAGACAAGCTGGGCCAACCGGTCGTTCGATGCCTTTTTCGCCTGGATGGACCGTACCTACGAAAAAATTCTGAACGTCACACTGAAACGGCGCTGGCTGGTCGTGGTCGGCTCAGCGCTGATTGTTTTACTCAGCCTCGGGCTGTTCAAGGTAATACCCAGCGAGCTAGTGCCGACCGAAGACAGGGGCCTTGGCTTCGGTATCGTGACCGCCCCCGAAGGATCGACCCTGGCTTACACCGACCGTTACATGCGGCAAATTGAGCACATCCTGCTTTCGGTGCCGGAATGCGAGGGTCTGTTCACGGCGACCGGTCTCGGATTTGGCGGCCCCGGTCGTGTCACCAACGGCTTTGTCTTCATGCGTCTGAAACCACAAAGCGAACGAAAAAGATCACAGCAGGAGATAGTGCAATCACTGTTTTTCCCGCTCATATCGATTCCGGGCGTCATGGCTTTCGTGATAAATCCACCGAGCCTGGGACAAAGCTTTTCCAATCCCGTGCAGTACGTCCTTCAGGCAAGCTCCTATGAAGAACTTCAGAAGGGGGTCGGAATAATGACGGCGGGCGCCAAGAAACTCGGGTATCTCGTCAACCTCGATACTGATTTAAAATTGAATAAACCGCAGCTCGACCTGACCATAGACCGCGTCCGCGCTGCGCAGATAGGCGTTACCGTTTCGGAAATAGGTTCGACCATCGAAACAATGCTGGGCGGCCGGGTAGTGTCCAATTTCAAACGCGGCGCCAAGCAGTACGACGTCATCACCCAGATGCGACCGCGCGACCGATCGACGCCGTCGACAATTAATGATATCTATGTCAGAGGCACCGGCGGCCTCATACAGTTGGCGAACGTCGTCGACGTGCACGAAACCGTCGCCCCGAAAGAGCTGAACCATTTCAACCGCGTGCGTTCGGCGACCATCTCGGCCTCGCTGGCTCCCGGCGTGAGCATCGGGCAGGCGCTGGACGATCTGGACAAAATCGCCGATGCCCAGCTTCCCTCGGGCATAACGCGTGAACTTTCGGGCATGTCGCAGGAATACCGCGAATCGAGCAGTTCACTGTACTATCTGTTCCTGTTCGCGCTGCTTTTCATCTATCTGGTTCTGGCGGCCCAGTTCGAAAGCTTTATACACCCGTTTACGATCCTCCTTTCGGTGCCACTGGCACTGGTGGGTGCACTGGTTTCACTGTTCGTGCTGGGACAGACAATAAACATCTACTCCCAGATCGGCCTTATCATGCTGATCGGTTTGGTAACCAAGAGCTCCATCCTGATTGTCGAGTTTGCCAATCAGCTTCGCGAACGCGGCAAGGATCTCATCGACGCCGTGATAGAAGCCTCCCGGACCAGATTGCGACCAATTCTTATGACTTCGTTTGCGACAATCTTTGGTGTCCTGCCGATCGCCATCGGAATCGGAGCCGGTGCTGAATCCCGGCGACCGCTCGGCATAGCGGTCGTGGGCGGCATGATTTTCTCGACTTTTCTTACTTTGGTATTAGTACCGACCGTATACACGCTTCTGGCTCGCTTTACCAAAAACGGAACCAAACACAAAGCCGAAGAAGAAGCTATGACGAAAGCCCCGGCGGCATCGCCGACCGGAAGAGCAAGCGAGTAGATGTCGCTGTTGAGAAATATGCAAAGATTCGGAACATTCTTAACAATTTAAAATCGGAGGCATTATATGCTGATCGTCCGCGAAAAATTCACAGCAAAACCGGGACAGGCTTCCAAACTCGCAAGCCTATTTAAAAAAGTCTTCAGCGCAGATTCCAGAGTAAGGGTCATGACCGATATGATCGGTGATTATAACACCGTTGTTATGGAAATGTCAGTAAAAAACCTGGCAGAATATGAAGAAGAAATGAACCGGTATAAATCCGGAGATATGGGACCGAACGTAGATGCCGCGACAAAGGAGGAAATGTCCAATTACACCGAGATGTATATTACCGGCGGGCGTGAAATTTATGAAATCATTGATTGACATCGGAAATGACACCGGGGATATGCCCCGTGAATAATCGGAATTGCTCGCTGCCATTTAAAATGATACTTAACCTGATAAAAAGGGGGCGTTTAGCTCCCTTTTTTTATTATCTTAAGCCGATTTAATAATATAATTAAGAAGCCACATGTCGACTCACACTCATTCCGATATAGAATCCGCATCCATAAGGGATACACTCACCGAACTTAAGGTAGATCCGTCAACCGGTCTCACACATGACGCCGTTGCCACTTTGCGAAAGGAGCACGGTTACAATGAAGTCGCCGAACAAAAGGGCCATCCGGTTCTCGATTTCCTCTCCAAATTCTGGGGCCTCTCGGCGTGGATGCTTGAACTCATACTGATTCTGTCGATCGTGCTTCATAAATATTCCGACCTGGTCGTCGTCAGCGTCCTTATGATAGTTAATGCCGTCGTGAGTTTCGTCCAGGAACGCCGCGCCGCCGGCGTGGTCGATATGCTGCGGCAGCGCCTGCAGGTCAGCGCCCGCGTCCTGCGCGGGGGTGAATGGCAGGTAATTCCGTCTCGTGAACTGGTGCCGGGCGACGTCATCCGCATACGGATCGGTGACATAATCCCGGCGGATATACGCCTCCTCGACGGCGCCGGGAGCGTCGACCAGTCGTCCCTGACCGGGGAATCCATCGACGTGGATAAAGGCCCCGGCGACGTGCTTTCGGCCGGGTCGGTAGTGCGACGGGGGGAGGGCACCGGAGTCGTCATATTGATCGGATCACACACATATTTCGGTCGGACGACGGAACTGGTGCAGAAGGCCCGACCGAAACTCCATATAGAATCCGTCGTAGCCAACGTGGTTCGCTGGCTCTTTATCGTGGTTGGTGTACTTTTGGCAGCGGTCATAGTACTATCCGTAGTCCGGGGAGAATCCCTGCTTGATATAATCCCACTCTTGCTTGTCCTGCTTCTGAGCGCCGTGCCAGTCGCACTGCCGGTAATGTTTACGGTAAGTATGGCGCTCGGATCGAGGGAACTGGCCAAGCGGGGCGTCCTGGTCACCCGCCTCAGCGCCGCCGAGGACGCCGCCAGCATGGATGTCCTTTGCGCCGATAAAACCGGTACGATCACCATGAATCAGCTGACCATAACGGGCGTAATTCCTTTGGGGAGTTTTTTGGAAACCGACGTGCTCCGTGTCGGCGCTCTGGCTTCCCGCGAGGCCAATCAGGACCCGATCGACCTTGCGTTTCTGACGGCGGCGGATGACAAACACATTCTGGATAACGAACCCAACACCGCACCGCTTTCATTCACGCCATTCGACGCCAAGAACCGTCGCACCGAGGCTTTGATCGAACGGAATGGAAAACACCTTCGCGTGATGAAAGGGGCCGTAAAGACCATCGCGCAGCTATGCAAACTTCCGCTTGAGCAAATCAAAGAGCTCGAAAAGTACGTCGATGAATCGGCCTCAAAAGGATACCGAACTCTGGCGGTAGCTCAAGGCAGTGAATCCGAGATTCCGCGGCTGGTCGGATTGGTAACGCTCCACGATCCGCTCCGGCCCGACGCCGGGAAATTGATAGATACCCTTCGCAATCTCGGTGTCGCGGTTAAAATGCTCACCGGAGATGCCCTCGCGGTCGCCAAAGACATCGCCCGGGGTGTCGGTTTGCACGACATCGGTCGCGCCGAAGATCTCAAGGAGGCCCGCGATGCCGGTCACGGCGGCACAATCGATTATATTGACAGCGTCGACGGCCTGGCTGAAATTTACCCCGAAGATAAGTACATTGTCGTGCAGAAGCTCCAGGCCGACGGACACATTACCGGTATGACCGGTGACGGTGTCAACGATGCCCCCGCTTTGCGTCAGGCCGAAGTCGGCATCGCCGTAAGTACTGCCTCCGACGTCGCCAAGAGCGCCGCCAGCGTCGTCCTGACCGCACCCGGCCTGAACAATATCGTGGAACTGGTGCAGCAGGGCCGGACCATATATCAGCGCATTCTAACCTGGATCATAAATAAAATCAGCCGCTCTATCTTAAAAGCCGGGCTCGTCTCGGTCGCTTATGTCGTCACCGGCAAATTCATCATCTCCGCCTTTGCCATGCTGCTTTTGACCACCATGAACGATTCCGCAAAAATAGCGCTCGCCACCGACCGGGTGCGCCCGTCGGGCAAGCCGGAAACCTGGAACATCGGGGGATACATCGCGGTATCCGTGGTTATCGGCGTCGCAATGGTCCTCGAAGCCCTGGTCTTGTTATATTTCGGCTGGTCGCGATTCGGTTTAGCCGCCAACGAAAGCGCGCTATACTCTTTCAGTTTTTTAACAATGCTCTACATGGCGATATTTTCCATAGTATCGATCAGAGAGCGCCGCTGGTTCTGGTCAACCGTGCCGAGCCGGACTCTTCTCATAGCACTAATAGCCGATGCCGCCGCCGGTACTACTCTGACATACGTCGGGCTTCCCGAACTCGCCGCCCTGCCCTGGTGGCAAACAATGTTAATCTTTTACTATTCTATGGTTTCCTGCCTCGTAATCAACGAGTCTCTGAAAATGGCCGTGATCAATCGATTCGTCAAAGCCTGATTTCCTTTGGCCGTAATTCTCGATTCCTCACCCATCAGGTTGTTTGCGACATCTTTTATCTTTCTAAATGCCCCTTGCTTTGTGATAAAGATTTGCTATATTTTAACATATCATAGCCAGACATCCGACTTCACGTCTATAGCATCATTTGAAGATTAATCTTTTCGAAAATATGGAGGGAATTCAAATGAGAATTTTACGATCACTATTAATCTGCATAGGTATTGCGGTAACCATCACATCGACGGCGCTTGGTCAGGCCCCTTACGTGACCGGCTTTGACCCGAGCTGCAACGCCTGCAATGGACCCGCCCACGATTGGTTAAAAGTCCAATTCAGCACCAGAATGGATTTGGCGAGCATAATTGATATAAGCAATACGTCGATCCATGCCAGCTATTCCGGATATCACAATCGCGCTGGATACGGATATACCGGATTCCCGACCACAGGAAGGTATGAAATCTATCCATCCGGGGCGTTTTTTCCCGGTGAACGGGTTGCGATTGCCCTAAAGGATGGATTAATGTCGGAGACGGCTGTCCCGCTGAATCATGGATATATATGGTCATTCACCGTAGCCACATCCGGCGGCTCGGGCGTATTTGATTCGTTGCAGGACATTAATGTTGCTAATGATCCACATCCCCTGGAAGTCGCGGACCTCGATGGCAACGGAACACTCGATTTAATTGTCGGCCATCGGCAGGGAGGGAGTATCTCTATTTTCTATGGCAACCCGGACGGGACGTTTTCTGCCGGTCCCACAACTATGGTCGGCAGCGGGCCTCTGGCAATTTGCGCCACAGATTTGAACGGCGATATATGGGTCGATCTTGTCATTGCTAACCGTTATTCCAATAATCTGGCAATATTGATGAATAACGGAGATGGTACTTTTACTTCGACAACTAATAGTTCTGTCGGATTGGCCCCCTTTTCACTTGCCGCCGCCGATTTTGATATTGACGGTGATATGGATATTGCGGTTGGGAGTGAATACGATGGTGTAGCGGTGCTGCTAAACGACGGCACGGGGGTCCTTGGCGACAGGCAGGATTATTTCGTACCTAACGCCGGCTCATGGGAAGCATTCGACTGCGACGGTGACTTTGATTTGGACCTTGCGGTAACACAATGGTCCGGCCCTCCCGATACTGTCAGCCTTGTGACTATATTATTCAACGATGGGACAGGGACTTTCGGAAATGCCCAGGATTACCGTATCGGTCTGGGGCCGGGGGATGCCTTTGCCGGAGATTTTGATGGAGATGGTGACCTGGATCTTGCCATTCCCAGTCATTACAATGGGAGTGTATCCATTCTATTCAACAACGGTGACGGCACATTCGCCCCAAGGATCGAATACACCGTCGGCACCGGACCGTGGACCGTTTGCGGGGGAGATTTTGATGCCGACAACGATCTCGACCTGGCCGTACCGGCATTTTATGATAATAATATAACGATACTTAAAAACGACGGCCAGGGCGAGTTTGAGGCATCCGGGACTTATCCGACTGGAGAGGGGCCGGTCACGGTTTGTTCGGGGGATTTTGACCTTGATGGTGACCTCGACCTGGCGACCACTGATAATTCGAGTAATAGTGTGTCAATCCTGTTTAATAATGATATTGGATCGGCTGTGGATGAAGAACCCGGTACAGGGTTGCCCAATGATTGGTCATTAAAGCAAAATTTCCCGAATCCATTCAATCCCCGGACAACGATAGAATTCGAGCTGCCCTATCGGGCTCGGGTGAAAATCAATGTATTAAACCTCCTTGGCCAAAAGGTGAAGACACTCGTCGATGAAACCAAATCGGCGGGCAAGCACCGAATTGAATGGGACGGCACATCAGACAGCGGCCAGCCAATGGCTACCGGCGTATACGTCTGCCGCTTGATCGCGGGAGAAACTGTGCGGTCGGTAAAAATGTTGATGCTGAAGTAGGTTGAACTTTAAGGATACGATAATAAACTTTTGCGTTAACGATCATCATATATCAGAAAATTTCTTTGAATCGACTTGAACGAACTTCGATTGCGAGTCCTCTTTAATATAATGTGGACTTAATGCAGGCAACCGGTCGAAGGTGAAAATGTCAATAAAATCTATCGGACCGCGGAATTTAGAGGTGGCGGCTTATTTTTAATCCAACTTTTGAAATCAGATTAGTATATTTCTGCCCGGTTATTGCCACATTTCGGCAAATAGGATAAAAATAATTGAGGAGGGTAGTATGATAGAGTATAGCCACTTGCACCCGATGATCGTGCATTTCCCGATCGCCCTCGTGATTGTCGGGTTCATTTCAGATCTTATCGGGCTGGTGACCAGATGGAAGTTTTTCACGTCGGCCGGTCTGTTTCTGATAATACTCGGCGGCCTGGGAACTCTGGCCGCTTACATTTCCGGAAATCTGGCCGGTGACGGAATTGAAGAGTTCGGAGCCCTGGGTACGGCCCTCGACACCCACGAAAGCGCCGCCGTTTTAGCCGTCTGGACTATGATGATTCTTGCGGTACTGCGTACGCTTCTTGCGGTCACCGGGCGCATGAAAGGATGGATGAAATTGGGCATGGTCATCCTGCTGGCGATTGGAGTCGGAACCGTCGCCAGAACCGGGTACTACGGCGGTGAACTGGTTTATCGTCACGCCGCCGGTGTCGACCTGACCTTTGGCAACGCTTTCACGCACAACGCCGCCTCGCCGGCACTCGAAGAACCGCTTAAGGCGACTGAAGAAAATGACTGATCGGTTTAAAACATAGGAAGCTGTAAACAATGGCAATGGAGGAAGAAAAAATGTCCAAAACAATTACACTGGTCTTAGCCCTGGTTTTTCTAATGTCGGCCTTAGCCTTCGGGCAGGAAAACCCGGCCCGAATGACTACCGTTGATAATCTTAAGGCCGCCTTTGAGGGAGAAACGACGGCCAGCGCCAAATATGCGGCCTACGCCGCCAAAGCTGCCGAAGAAGGCTATTCCAATGTCAGCAAACTTTTCGAAGCAGCCTCAAAGGCCGAAGGAATCCACGCTTCGAATCATAAAGCCGTCCTGGCTCAGCTCGGCATAGAGGCCCCGGAAGTCACACCGGAATTCGAGGTTAAAACGACTGTCGAGAACCTTGAGGACGCCATCAAAGGCGAATCCTATGAAGTCGATACCATGTATCCCGATTTCCTGAAAAACGCGTCGGCATCCAAAATCAGCATCGCTGCCATTTCTCTCAACTATGCATACGAAACAGAAAAAGTGCATAAGATGCTCTACACCAAAGCCCTCGCCGCCATCCAGGCCGGGTCCGAGGACGTGCTGTCCGGGAATTATGCCGTCTGCACGACGTGCGGTAATACATATGAAGCCGATATTCCCAACCGCTGTGGATTCTGCATGACGCACAAAGACAGGTTTATTTATATCTCGTAAACAAAACAGTAATTATTTGCGTAACCGAGTGACACAGCGGCCGTGCTCTGGGCAATTACCCAGGGCACGGCCGCTGTTTTTTGGGCCGGATAAAACTGATATACAATCCAGAGAAATCGATTTTAAGCTTTCACGACAAAACTGCCATGATCATATTGGGGGAACGGAGCTAATAAACCGGCGTTTCAATAAATACGAAAACGATTTCAGGAAAGAATTCTGATTATGAAATACAACGTGGCTCAAAAACTGATTGGAAATCATCTCGTTTCCGGTGAAATGAAAGCCGGGACCGAGATCGCCGTCAAAATAGACCAAACCCTCACTCAGGACGCCACCGGGACTATGGTCATGCTGGAACTGGAAGCGATGAACCTTGCACGGGTCAGGACGGAACTGTCGGCGCAATATGTCGATCACAACCTCGTCCAGGCCGATTTTAAAAACGCCGATGACCACCTGTTCCTGCGCAGCGCCGCCCGGAAATTTGGAGTATGGTTCAGCCGTCCCGGCAACGGCGTCAGCCACCCGCTGCACATGGAAAGGTTCGGCATTCCCGGAAAAACTTTGCTCGGTTCCGACAGCCACACCTGCGGAGCGGGAGCTCTGGGGATGCTGGCTATCGGCGCGGGCGGGCTCGAGGTGGCGCGGGCCATGGCCGGAGAGCCGTTCTATTTCAATATGCCGAAAATCATGGGCGTGCGGCTGTTCGGCAAACTGCCGGACTGGGTCAGCGCCAAAGACGTTATTCTCGAAATGCTGCGCCGCCACGGCGTCAGCGGCGGGGTCGGAAAAATAATCGAGTACTACGGACCGGGACTGGAAAGCCTCACCGCGATGGACCGCCACGTCATCGCCAACATGGGCGCCGAACTTGGTGCAACGACCACGGTTTTCCCGTCGGATAAAGCCGTCAAATGGTTTATGAAACAACAGCGCCGGGGAGATGACTGGCTCGAACTTACGGCCGACGACAGTGCACAGTACGACGAACATGACGAAATCGACCTGTCCAAACTGGAGCCGCTGATTGCCCTGCCAAGCAGTCCCGGCAACGTCGTCCCGGTGAAAAAGGTCGCCGGAAAAGAAATCTACCAGGCCATGATCGGCTCATCGGCCAATCCCGGCCTTCGCGATTTCGCCATCGCGGCTTTGATCGTCGACGGTAAACAGGCCCACAATCGGGTTTCGTTCGACGTCAACCCGTCGTCGCGGCAGATTCAGGAAAACCTCATGGAAATGAAACTGCTGACCAAGCTGCTCCGTGCCGGAGCAAGAATCCACCAAGCCGGATGCAACGGGTGTATCGGCATGGGTCAGGCACCGGCGACCGGACGAATCAGCCTGAGAACCGTCCCTCGTAATTTCCCCGGACGATCCGGCACAAAAGAAGATTCGGTCTACCTGTGCAGCCCCGAAACAGCTGCGGCCTCGGCCCTGACCGGCGTCATTACTGATCCGCGTACTCTTGGCATGCCCTACCCCGAATTCAAAGAGCCGGAGAAAATCATCATAAATACCGACATGCTCCTCGCTCCATCGGACGACAGCTCCGAAATCGAACTTGAAAAGGGACCGAACATAAAGAGACTCCCGATCTTCGACGAGCTTTCTGACAACCTCGAAGGCCCGGCTTTGCTAAAAGTGGGCGACGATATTTCCACCGATGAAATTATGCCCGCCGGGAGCAAAGTCCTCCCGTTCCGGAGCAATATCGAAGCCATCAGCAAGTTCGTTTTCGTGCAAATAGACGAAACCTATCCCGCCCGCGCTGGCAAATTCCAGTCGACCGGCTCCTTCATTGTCGGCGGAAACAATTACGGACAGGGTTCGAGCCGCGAACACGCCGCGCTTGCTCCCCGCTATCTCGGCGTAAGGTGCGTGCTGGTTAAAAGCTTCGCCCGGATACACCTTCAAAACCTGGTCAATTTCGGAATCGTCCCGCTGGTCTTCAAAAATGCCGGTGATTACGACAAAATATCACAGGACGACGTGCTGGCTCTGGAAAACGCCCATGAAGCGATACAGTCGGGGAAAGTCATTGAAATTATAAATAAAACTAAAAACGAAACCTATCAGACCGAACACAAAATGTCGCCGAGGCAGGTTGAAATAATCCTCGCCGGCGGATTGATTAATGTCCTGCGCAAACGCGATTAGTGCTTAATGTCATTGGCGTAGATGTACCGGACTCTCTTTGCCTTTGGCGGTTTCCGGCATCCTGCGGTAAACTACCCACGCCCCGATAATAGACATAGCTCCCGCCACAATAAACGGCAGGTCGAAAAATGCCACGACCAGTACCCCGGCAATCAACGGTCCGAGCGCGATTCCCAAGCCGAATCCCATTGTCACCACACTCATCTGCCGCCCGGCGCTTTTGGAACTCGACAGGTCCGCCACCACCGCCAAAGCTGGAGCAACCACCGCCGCCGAAGCCAGTCCCTGAGAGATTCGCAGGAGTGTCAGCTGCATCATCGACGTCGCCTCACCCATCAGAATTGTCGCCGGGGCCATCAGGAGCAATCCCCAGACAACCAGCGGGCGGCGGCCGATGCTGTCAGACAGTCGTCCCAGCGGCACCTGCGATAACAACCGCCCGATCATCAGGCCGCTGAAGGCGATACCGAAACTGAAGGCATTCATATTCAGGCGGGCGTTAAATTCGTTTTCCAGCGTGGTAACCATCGAAAAGGCATTGGCCGCCAAGAAAGTCGCCACGCCCGCGCTCAAAATTCCCGGACTTAGAAGTGAACGGTCGATTACCTTGAAGCGCGGCTTGACACTTTTCGTCGCCTCGGCCGGGACGTTCCTGATCCACAACTGCACCAGCAATACCGCCAGAAAAACAAAACCCGCCCCGGAATAAAATGCGGCGTTGAAGCCGAAGCGTACCTGAAGAAATCCCCCAATCACCGGACCAGCCGCGAATCCGATCATCCGAAGCGTCGAATATACCCCCATCGAACTGGCCCGCGTCTCATGTTTTGTAATAGCCGACATCAGCGCCATCGAAGCCGGAACCGTCAGTGCCAGACCGATACCCTGCACCGTCCTCAGCACCAGCAGGTCAAGATACCGGTTGGCGAAGACATAACAAAGCGTCGCCAGGCCGACCATACTCAACCCCAGCTGGATGAACTGTTTATGTCTCCCGAAACGGTCGCATAGCGCGCCGGTTAGCGGCTGCAAAAGCGAATTTATTAAACCGTAGATGGATATCAAAATCCCGACCAAGACCGGCACGGGCACCTTGAAGGCCGGATGAGGCAGTCGCGCAACGTAAAGAGGAATGACTATAAAAAGTATGCTGTTGCCCAGCGCGTCGGCCAGGCGCGCAATCGACAGCGCCAGTACACCTCGATTTATTCCCAGATATTGTCCGATTCTGTCGCCGTTCAAAGCAGTTCAACTCTCCCAGTCGCGGCGCATAAAGTCAAAAATCCAGCCATAGCCAATTATACAACAATGGACCGCGCTAAACTATTAATATTAGAGATTGAAATTCGGATAATATCGTTCGCGGCCAAACAAATCATCAATCCTCTTGCGTAAATTGCCCGGCGGTATATATATTAATTGAGTTATTTCAATACCGCAGGCAGGGCAAAGATATACCAAGGGAGGATATGTGACACCGCTAAGTCGTTTCATTACGGGCATTATATTCGGCACGATTGTACTTATTATTTTATGTATTTCCGGCTGTTCCAAAAGTTCCATCGGCGATGGCGGCGCCGACGACGACAGCATAGCACCTAACGTCATTACCGATCTGGCAATAGCCGGCTTTACCGACAATTCCATAACCCTGACCTGGACAGCTTCCGGTGATGACGACAATACCGGCACTGCCGCTAAGTACGATCTCAGAATCTTCGGCAAAGGTATAAACTGGCTCAATTTCGACACGGCTCTTCAGGTGGCAGGTGTACCATCACCTAAAGCCTCCGGTGAAACGGAACAGTTTGAAGTTGACGGACTGAATACGGACAGTACATACTATTTTGCATTGAAGGTATTCGACGAGGAAAACAACTGCAATGGTATTTCCAACTGCGCTTTCGCCACGTGCTACAACGATTTTGCCGTAAATATCCCCGACGCCGGGCTGCTTACCGCCATCCGAACACAAATTGGAAAACCGACGGGCGATATCCTCAAATCGGACCTGATCGAAATGCGCGACCTTAACGCCGAGGACTTGTCGATAAGCGACCTGACCGGTTTGGAATATTGCACCCGGCTTATTAACCTCCACATGATAAACAATTCGGTCAGTGATCTTTCACCGCTGTCGAATCTGGACAGTCTCGTTACCTTGAACGCCGCCAATAACGATATATCCGATATCTCGCCGCTTTCCGGTCTTGCAAAACTGACTTTTCTCGATCTCAGTCTAAACGAAATTGGCGATATCAGCTCCTTGTCCGGACTTTCGAACCTCACCAATCTGAACCTGATGTTTAATTATATCGCCGACATTACATCTCTTTCCGACCTTGGCAATCTCGAACTTATAATCCTGTCTTACAATTTTATCCGGGATATTACCCCGCTGATCAATAACGACGACCTCGGCGATGGTGACATACTCACTATATCGTACAATCCGCTCGAACACGAGTCCATCATGATTCACATTCCGGCGCTTCGGACCCGGGACGTGACCGTCAACTGGACTCCGAACATAATAGCACCATCGGCGATAGCCGACCTCTCTGTCGGTGATGTCACGGCCACCACGGTCACATTGAACTGGACCGCTCCGGGTGAGGATCAAACCGATGGTATTGCCTACCGGTACGAGGTCCGCTATTCAACCGATACCGATGAACTGCAAAATTGGACCGGCGGACAGGTTGCCACGGGTGCTGCGAACCCGGATACGGTCGGGACTGCTGAGACTATTACAGTGACCGGTTTGACGAAAAATACGGTGTACTATTTCGCCGTGAAAACTCAGGATAATTCGGAAAATTGGTCGGACGTTTCAAATATCGTCTGGGCCAAACCGTATACCGATGCCGTGGTTACTATCCCCGATGCCGCTCTCGAAGGCGTCATCAGGGATGCCCTCTCTAAACCGAGCGGTGACATATACCGCTCCGACCTCATGGAAATAGATACGCTGACATCCGATGGTGCGGGCATCAGCGATCTGACCGGACTCGAGTACTGCATCAATATATTATCTCTGCAGCTAATTAACGAAAACATCAGCGATCTTACTCCAATCTCCGGACTGTTTACTCTATATAATTTGAATTTTCAGGGGAACAACATTTCTGATGTAAGCCCGATCTCTTCTCTGACTAATGTGGGGGTCCTGCAGCTTTCCGGTAATCCGGTGG
>CAZMWI010000021.1:6476-26091 GCA_964569945.1 uncultured Ignavibacteriaceae bacterium | reverse complement strand
GTCAAAGTCACAGGCGGTCAGCGACGTCGGCCCCAGACCGACATAATAATTAGTGCCATTCCCGAAAGTGCCGTCACCGTTGCCCGGGACAATTCTTATAAGCCCCGGCTCATAAAGCCCGATTGCCAGATCGACGTTGTTATCGCCGTTATAATCGGCCGCGAACACGGCCTGCGGGGTCTGACCCGCCACGACAACTGGGGCCTTGGTAAAAACGGCATGGCCGTCGTTGAGGAATATATAAACTACACTGGATTTTCGTACAGCAACAGCTATATCGAGATCACCGTCGTTATCGAAATCGGCCGTGCACAGCGCCCACGGTTCATTGCCGGCTTCATAGGTATCGGCCTGGCGGAAACCGCCGTCGCCGTTGTTATAAAGCACCGAAACCACGTCGCCGCCGAAATCGGTCATGGCGATGTCGATGCTGCCGTCGGCGTCGAAGTCTCCTGTCGCTATTTCCTGCGGGGTTTCTCCGGCCCGGTAATATATGGGACTGCTTAAAAAGTCGATTGCTGTTGCAGTGCCGGACTCGGTGACCTGTCCGGTGTCTTTGCTGCATCCGGCGATCAGAACCAGAATCATAAGCAGGGCCCCAATGAAAAATCCATGCTTGTCAGACGTCATATTGTCTCCTCGGCGGGCCGATAAAATACGCAGCGCCGCGCAGTTATATACAGGCAACGAATTTAATAAAAAAACCGTGCAAAGAGAAGACTTGCAGCGAAGAAAATTGAAGTTTTTTCTGTCGAGTTTTGAAACAATTGACAACTTCGGCGGTATTGTTATATTGCCGATAGGTATTATGGCTATTAGCAGGTCTTCACGCCGTTTCGAATAGCCTCTCAGTTATGGGGGTGAAAAGGTTTCGACGGATCAGGTGAGGGTCTGTCGGCGTGCCGAGATTATCGGATATCTCGTAAACTATCCGGTAAACACAATATCTGGCGAATACAATTACGCCATGGCTGCCTAACTTAGATTAGGTGCCCGCTCGCCCGGTTTGTCGCCTTTCCGGACCGGGAGTGAGCGTCGATCAGAAAGGCTAAGCCGGCCGACGCCTTTAAGGCCGGACGAAAATCACAAAGGCTGGCCTTCTCTCTGGCCCGCCGTTCGGCAGGGGAGAAGGCGAGAATAAAAGGACGGCTACGCACGTAGAAGACATTCTGGCGCCTTTTTCGGACGGGGGTTCGATTCCCCCCACCTCCATTTGTATAACTAATTACAATTCAATAGATTACAATCCGGACGGGGGTTTGATACCCCCCACCCTTGCCTTTGTAAGCCTATATTCCCCAATAACACCGAATGACGTGCGACCGTTGTGGACACAATTTGGTCACAGTGGCTGGAGGCTAAACATGGATCAAAGCCATCGCTTTTATTCTTTACAACGTATCAGATATATTGTTATATTTGTGGCCACTAGATTAGATGACAGAAGTGAATGAAATGAAAAACAAAACAGACAAGCGCACGAAAGAGCGGATGATTCACATTCGATTGGATGACAACACACATCGGCAACTCAAGATTAATGCCGTTCAAAATGATACCACGATCCAGCAACTAGTAGAAGACCTAATTTTGCGGAGCTTCGTAAAGGCGAGAAAAAGGAAGGTATCATGATATTGACTCAAGGGCAGGTTCTCGGGCCTTATGAGATAATCAAACAAGTTGGAAAAGGTGGCATGGGCGAGGTCTACCAGGCCAAAGACACTCGTCTGGATCGTATCGTTGCCATAAAGGTCCTGCCTGCCGCGCTGGCGGATAATCAGGAACTTCGTGATCGCTTTGAGCGTGAAGCCAAAACGATTTCAAGTCTGAATCATCCGAATATCTGTACGCTATATGACGTAGGTCATCAGGATGGGATTGACTTCTTAGTCATGGAATATATCGAGGGGGAGACTTTAGCGGAACGATTAAGCAGAGATAAGCTTCCACTCAAGGACGTTTTGGCCATTGGTGTGCAGATAGCCGATGCTCTCGATTCGGCTCATCGAAGAGGTTTGGTTCATCGGGATCTAAAACCGGGTAATATCATGCTGACCAAGTTGGGGGCCAAACTTGTTGATTTTGGTCTGGCAAGATTGGTGCAAGATAACAAGTCCGTTCATGAGAGAGATGATGCTACCCGTACCTCACCCCTGACCGGCGAAGGGGTAATAGTCGGTACACTTCAGTACATGGCACCGGAGCAGCTCGAAGGACAAGAGGTTGATCACCGTGCTGATATGTTCTCATTTGGAGCTATCCTTTATGAAATGGTGACCGGTAAACGAGCCTTTGAGGGTTCCAGTCAGGCGAGTCTGATCGCCAGCATACTGAAAGAGAATCCTCGGCCTATCGATGAATTGGTGCCCATGTCTCCTCCGGGGCTGGAGCGAATCATTCTGCAATGTTTATCAAAAGATCCAGATGAACGGTGGCAGAGCGCCGGTGATCTCAAGCGTGAAATCAAATGGATCAGTGGACAACCACAATCCTTTTCAGGGCAATCAGACATTTCAGTACCGGTTCGACCTCAGCGTTACACAAAGTGGTTTATCGGCGTGATTGTAGTACTTGTAGCTGGGCTATTAGGTGTGTCGGCACTCTATATTGGTAATCGAAGTAAGCCGTCTTCGTTGTCTAAGCGGTTTGTTCTTAATATAAAGAATCTAAATGCCGGTTTCGGAATAGCTCCCGTTATTTCTCCGGACGGAAGGTTCGTTGTATTTATAGCTGACAATCGGATGTGGGTGCGCGACCTGACCAAATTCGATGCCGAAGTTATTGGAGAGATGCAGTCAACCACTGGTTCCGAAAATGATAACGCTGAAGGTTTCTTCTGGTCTCCCGATTCTCGCTCTGTCGCGTACAGCCAAAACGATCGTATGTGGAAGTATGAGATTGCAACCGGAACCAAGACTCCACTTTGCACTGTCCCGGAAACAGGGGGTATCAGCTCAGGTGCATGGAGCCGGAACGGATATCTAGTTATCGCTGTCTGGAGAGGGGGATTATATCGCGTATCCGATCGAGGTGGGGAGCCGGAACTGATGGTTGCTATAGACAGCCTCAAGTACCATGACTTTCACACTCCCACTTTTCTTCCCGATGGAAAGACCCTTGTTATGTTTGTCCACGCCTACAAACATGAGGAGGACTGCCTGGCTGTTCTCAAAGAGGGCTCTACCGAGTTGAAAACGCTGTTGACAACTTCACAGGCCTCCAGCGTAACTTACTCA
Organism: uncultured Ignavibacteriaceae bacterium; assembly: GCA_964569945.1. Lineage (GTDB taxonomy): Bacteria > Zixibacteria > MSB-5A5 > GN15 > PGXB01 > CALAMC01. The sequence goes on along the minus strand of CAZMWI010000021.1, from coordinate 22,855 downwards.
CCCACGGGTCATCTCCTCTACACCTATGATGATGAAAATCCTTCCATTTGGGCGGTACCGTTTTCGGCCGACAAATTGGAAATAACGGGAAAACCATTTCTGGCTGTGCTTGGAGGGCTTTATCCATCGCTATCGGAAGACGGTGCAATTGTATATTCCGTTGGGACAAGGGCACGAGAACTTCAGATGACGCGCATGTCCCTCGATGGATCGTCATTTGCTCCGATTGGAAAACCGATTTCAGGCTGGGCGTCGCCGATCTTCACTCCGGACGGAGAACGCATCAGCTTTACCGCTTCTGACGGTAAGAGAGGAAATATCTGGCAATACGATTTGCTGCGCGGAACGCAAACTCGGCTTACTTCGGATTCATCTCAGGATTATCAGGCTATCTGGATTCCCTCGAGAAAAGAATATATAATCAACAGGATCTTTGGTGTCGCAACCGGTCTGATCCTGACGCTTGACCCTTCTACCGGCAGGATAACGGATACTCTTGCTGAAGGACTAGACCCCTCGCTTTCTCCTGATGGGCGATACCTGACCTACCATACCGATGTACGTGGCCAGATAACTGTTTGGCGGTTAGACCTCACTGGTCCAAAACAACCGGCGGTTCTTTTGAAGGCAGACCGGAGTATGGGGGGAGGGGCAGTGCCAGTAGCGCCAAATGGGCGCTGGTTCGCGTATGAAACGATGGAATCAGGTATGGGGCAGATCATGATAAGACCTTTTCTTGAGCCGGGCGAGCCGATACAGGTATCAATCGACGGTGGAGATTTTCCAATGTGGCATCCCTCGGGTAACTCACTTTTCTATGTCTCCGATACAGCATTGATGCAAGTCGATATTGCATGGGGCAAGTCACCAAAGCTCAGTCAACCAAGAGTGGTTGTGAATGCTTCAGATCATAACCTGGTATTTTCTAATCACTACACTGATAATCCGGCAATAGCGATTAGCCCCGACGGAACGTACTTTGTTGTTGGACAGACAGTGGATGGAAACAGCGCTCAGAGGCTGCTCTATATAGATCACTGGTCCCTCGAGCTTTCCACGAATCAATGAGTTTGCAGAGAAACGCTGTTATCTTGGATGTGAAAAACGGTCACAAAATGGCCACAATGGGGCGTAAGTCCTTGTGCCACAAGGCGAGTATGGGGTTCGATTTCACCCGCCTCCATTTTATTGTAATTCAATACAGATCTCCATTTTGACGACATTTAATTGAAATCTAATGTCGTATTCGTCTGAGTCGTTCAGAGCTAGACCCAAATTAAATCCTCTGATCTATTGCGCTTTTGATCAGATTGCTACATACTAATATAACACTAACCATCGGATTACTATAAGGAGGTTCTAACGACTATTACAAACAAACAATCCGGGACAAATGTGCATGAGATAGCTGATGGGATCTATCGCATCAGCACACCGGTGAAGATCGAAGGCGCCGGTGGATTTTCGTTCAACCAGTATCTCATCGTGGATGAAGAACCATTACTCTTCCACACGGGTCCACGAAAGATGTTTCCACTTGTTCGCGAGGCGGTAGCGAGTGTGTTGCCAGTCGAGAAACTCCACTATATTGCATTTTCCCATGTAGAGGCTGACGAATGTGGTTCGCTGAATGAATGGCTCGTCGCTGCTCCTCAGTCAACACCCCTGTGTGGTACAATTGCCGCATTAGTTTCTGTCGGTGACCTCGCTGACCGAGCACCCCGCGCCCTAACCGATGGAGAGATGCTCTCTCTGGGCAAGCACACTGCGCGTTGGTTTGACACACCGCATCTTCCACACGCTTGGGATTGCGGCTTTATGACAGAAGAACTGACTTCCACGTTGCTATGTGGGGACTTATTCACACAAGGTGGCTCCGATCTACCTCCCATCACAGAGTCGGACATTCTTGGCCCGAGCGAAGAATTTCGTCACGCTATGGATTACTTCTCACACACAAAGAACGCACCTGTGATGCTGGAAAAGCTGGCCACAACTAACCCGAGAATCCTGGCTTGCATGCACGGCAGCGCGTGGCGAGGTGATGGGGCAGTCCTTCTGCGAGCTCTCAAGGACTCTTTAATGGCTTGATTCACCCCTTGCCAGGGTAGTTCACATCGCCCGTTTAGACGTGGATTCAGGATATCTCTTAGCCAGACCTGCAAACATAAGAAGACCAGTCACAATGCGGCGTAAGTTCTTGTGCCGCAACATGAATATTAGATTAGCCCCCCACCTTCGGTTAATCGTGATTTGTTGTATTACAATATCTTGTGAGTGATTTAGATTCGATGTAGTCACCTCCATAGATTATATTGTAAGCTCAAGTTGTATTATGAGTGGCAATTTGGTAAAAGCTATTTTTGGCCAATTCCACTATCTTTTATATAAGACTTTTGAAAAACATAAACTATATTTCTTAGAATGGCTAATAGATGTCGAACATGATATCGGAAAGCACCTACTGCATTTGGATTTCCCGGAAAGAACCACCGATTTTCAGTGTTGACGACTTTTCAATGGCATCTTATATTTTCATAAAATCGTGTAATTATTCTTATGGAGTAATCATAATTGCCCAAGATTCGCGTACTTTTGATAGAGGATAATCGCCTTCTAAGGGAAGGTATTACGGCCATGCTTAATGAACAACCCGATATTCGAGTTGTGTCGGCCACCGGTAATGGCGATGCCATGGATAAGGCCAGGCAAATTAGACCCCAGGTTGTTCTTCTTGATCTGGGATTGAGAAATCAGAACAGCTTGCGTATTGCGGAGCTTATAAAAAAGGACTTTCCGAAAGCCGAAATCGTTGTGATGGACCTTATTCCCATGCAGGCCGAAGTTGTTGAATATGTCAAGGCGGGCGTTTCGGGATTTATCCTCAAAGATGCTACCATAGATGATTTTCTACACACCATCCGGTCTGTTGCCAGGGGGAAGAAAGTGTTGCCGCCTTCCCTAACAGGATCGTTGTTTTCTCAAATTGTAGAATATGCCGTCCATAGCGGAAAAGCCAACCGATTGATGAAAGCGGTCAAATTGACGAAACGCGAACACGAAGTTGTTGATCTTATTGCCAGGGGAATGAGCAACAAAGATATTGCCAGAGAACTGAGTATTGCAATTCATACCGTAAAGAGCCACGTTCATAATACTCTGGACAAGCTGGCTCTTCACACCCGATTGGAATTGGCCAGTTTCGCTCTCACTGAGGGTATGATCAGGAAATCTACCAAACAGTCTTCCAGTAATAAAAAGAAGCAGTAACGAACTCAATCCTAGGGACTAATCCTCTTTTCAATCTCTTGGTCGATTGACCAGTCCTTTTCATCCTGTATATTCCTCCAAAGGAAAGGCGCTATACCTATGTCCAAGATTAAAAAACGATCGAGTGTGGAAGAAAGCTTTCAGCAGAAAAAAATCGCTAATTCGATGCGAAATGCCGGTATCAGCAATGAGACCGCTGAAGAGATCGCCGGTCATATCGACTACCACGAGGGTATATCAACGTCGGAAGTCAGAAATCGAGTTATTGGTGGGATAAAGAATCGAGAGCCTCAGGCAGCTATGCGGTACGAATCGCACCCTAAAAAAATCACGAGAAATAAATTGATGCTTTTGGCGATCGTGTTTTAACGGGTCTTAGAATTTGTGACATTTACTTAAATGGATGATTTTGAAAGAAAGCCCTCCCCCTATCCGCAGTATTCGGTGTTTATTAAACTTAAAAATTAAAGGCCAATGCGTAAACTGAAAATAGGAATAATCGATCTTATCGCGAAGGCGCCATTAAAGACTATGTGGAGTCGCGTAATGAGCGCCAATTTTGCCAGCATCATGCCGCAAGTCATCGCGACGTGGTGTGAGGGGCAGGGGCACGAGGTCACGCTCATTACCTATACGGGACGGGAAGAGATCCTGGAAGAGCTGCCGGAGAAGCTGGACATGGTATTCATCGGATCCTTCACGGAAGCTGCCTTGCTCGCGTATGCGCTCAGCAATTTATTTCGATCACGTGGAGCAGTGACGGCCATAGGGGGACCGCATGCTCGTTGCTACCCGCAGGATTCACAGAAGTATTTTGACTACGTTCTGGGTTTCACCGATAAGCCGTTGATTCTGGAAATCCTTGGAGACTGTTCGCAGCACCGCCCGCTGGGATTGCATCTGTCAGCCAACGGGCATCCTGTACACCTGCCGGGTGTAAAGGAACGTTGGAAATTCATTGAGCAGACACTTCACAAGGCCCCATTTATCAAGATAGTGCCCCTTCTGGGTAGCATGGGCTGTCCTTATAGCTGTGATTTCTGTATCGATTCGTCCGTACCTTATCAGCCTTTTGATGCCGAAGCAATCAAGCAGGACCTGGGCTTTCTGCTGTCTAAATTCAAACGGCCCCGTGTCGCCTGGCACGACCCCAATTTTGGTGTTCGTTTCGACCGCTGTATGGACGCGATTGAAGAAGTAGTACCGCCCGGCAAAATTGATTTTATTGCCGAATCGACTTTGTCACTGCTTTCTGAAAAGCACGTGAAGCGACTTAAATGCAATGGCTTTAAGGCACTGCTGCCCGGCATCGAATCGTGGTTCGATCTGGGCAGGAAATCCAGAACCGGCAAAATTACGGGAGCGGACAAAGTCAAAAAGGTCTCCGAGCAGATTAACATGATCCTGCGGTATATCCCGTACGTGCAGACAAATCACATTGTGGGGCTCGACATTGACGAGGGTTCGGAGCCATTTGAACTGACCAAAAGGTTCTTGGATTTGACCCCGGGTGCGTTTCCGGCATATTCCCTGTTATCGGCGTTCGGTCAGGCGGCTCCACTCAACCTGAAGTTCCAGCAAGACAAGCGCGTTCTCCCATTCCCGTTTCATGTTCTCAGCAATACGCAGATGAATGTCAGACCATTACATTATTCGTGGCAGGAACTGTATTACCGCTTGATTGACCTGACCAAGTATTCGTTTTCCAAGCGTATGATACTGCGGCGCTTTTCGGCGAACGGAGAGACAATTCCGCGATGGCTGAACGTCGTGCGGGGGTTATCTTCGGAAGGCACCGGTCGAATAAAATACTTCACCGAGATTCGCAGGAGGTTAGTCAGTGACCGACCGTTCTATCGGTTCTTCGAACAGGAAACGACCGAGATCCCTCAGTTTTTCATACAACGGATACGAAATGACCTGGGAGCGTTTTGGGACTGGTTGCCTGATGGGGCTTTGTCTCATGATCCCAATGCTTATCTCAACTCAGAAGCGAAAACATGCTCTTCCTGTACAGTCCCACCGGCAAAATGATTGAAGCCGCATTCAGTATTTTACAAATCAATAAATATTACAAGATATAAGTAGAAAAAAAAGAGACCGGCTGAACGCCAGTCTCCTTCAAAGTCATCCCCTGGTCAGTGATGATTGGGGCCTCGATAGTTCTTCGTTAGGTTCCCCGCGGTAGCATATGATACCACCGGAGGGCTACTTTAGATCAATACACCTCAAGAAGGTAGCTATTGGTTCCGTATCTGGCGGTGTTCGGTCGCGAAAGGTGCTTGCGAACCCCGAGATCATTTGAAAGCAGGTCCGAAAGGGCCTGCAGGGCATCGCGTATCGAGCCGGTCGTGAAGTGCACATGATGAGTTCCCTCGTTCGACCACTTTTCGAGAAGCGTGAATTCACCGGGGTCATTCTCATTTTCGATCATCTCGCATGAGATACAACCATCTTCGTGCTGTGTCAGTGAGACCAGGTCAAGCACCTGTCTTCGGAGCTCGTCAACTTTCGTAGGAAGACTTCTAATATGGGCAACGACCCCAAAACTACCCTTCTGTATTTTCTGCATAATCACTTTCGTACTTATCAGTACGACCTGCGGTAGCTATTGCCACTCTGCGAACGTGGCTTGGCCTCGTTGACGTTCAGGGCGCGACCGTCCAATTCCTGGCCGTTCAGGCCACTGATGGCGGCGATAGCTTCGCTCTTTCCAGACATTTCCACAAACGCGAACCCTCTCGGCTCGCCACTATACTTGTCCGTAATGATGCTTACGGTTGAGACTTCGCCGAAAGCTTCGAAGGCCTGGCGTAACTGATTTTCTGTCGTATCAAACGACATATTTCCGATGTAGATATTCATTCTACACTCCGTTTTTTGCTTATCTCGAAGTCGGCCGTCCTCCAGACAGACCAACTACCTCAAGATAAAGTAATTGGGTGCGCATAATTGCGCTATCAATCCGAGATTTAGCTTTAACGGAGGATTGTTGGATTAGGACAAGACTACGATAAAGGTCGAACTCAAATCATTATCAACTGTACATTATATCGGTTCATATGACAGAAACCTACGATTATTTTCGCCAAGTGCTATTTATTTTCGATAGGGATCAACTCAGAGCATCCAAAAGAACGGTCGCAATTCGGTCACAATACGGTGCAAGCCATTGTGCCACAACGCGGACATCGGGTTCAATTTAAGAAATTGTGTGAAATCACAGTACAAAAGTTGCATACATAAAGAAAACACGTCGTCGACGATTAAGCAGGGCTTAGCTGGTTACTCCGAATAGTGATCCAACAGCAGAAGTTAAAGCCATGGCCAATGCTCCCCAAAAAGTCACTCTCAAAGCAGCTGTAGTCAATGGGGCACCGCCAGCGTGCGCTCCCCAGGAGCCCAGCAAAGCGAGGAAGAATAGCGAGCTCAAAGAAACAACCCACATGATCATGTGGGCAGGGGCAAGCATAACAACCAATAGAGGGAGAAAAGCACCGACAGCGAAAGTTCCGGCAGATGCCAGGGCGGCCTGAATCGGTCGGGCCGTATGAACCTCAGAGATACCCAGCTCATCGCGTGCATGTGCGCTGAGCGCATCATGTTTCATCAGTTGAGTGGCAACATCGGCAGCCAGCACAGCATCCAGCCCGCGCTCAATGTAGATAGAAGTCAACTCTTCATGTTCCTGTTCCGGGTAAGCAGAAAGCTCATTACGTTCCCGTTCAAGATCAGCACGCTCGGTGTCTCTCTGAGAACTCACGGAAACATATTCGCCTGCAGCCATTGACATGGCTCCCGCCACCAAGCCCGCGATCCCTGCTATCAGTATATTATCAGTCTTAGAGCCGGCAGCAGCCACACCCATAACGAGGCTTGCTGTGGATAAAATTCCGTCATTAGCACCAAGAACTGCTGCGCGTAACCAACCGATTCGATGTGCCTTGTGTCGCTCGATATGTCTCATAGACCTTAGCCTTCCTGATAAAATCTGATCTGTTTCGATTATTGTACCACATGTAATAATGGTCTGATCTGCTCGCCTATAAAACTCAATGGCAAGATTTATAGTCTAAATTAAGAAATGCTTTTGACGAATTCAAGCTAAAATAGAGGAGTCTGAAATGAATCAAAAGGTATCTCCTATAATTTAGCTCCAGCCTCCAGCCGGGTAACCCACCCATTATGCTGCGATTCTTAAAACAAACTTGTTGAAACCACGGGTTGTTTCAACGTACAATAACTAAAAGGATAATCAAAAGGGCATTGAAGTATGAAACAGGTCGAGCTTGGATCACAGGGTCTATGTGTACCGGTAATCGGTTTGGGCTGCATGGGCATGTCGGATTTTTACGGCTCCTCTTCAGAAACTCAAAATCTTCGCGTTCTTGATAGAGCCGTAGACATTGGGTGTACATTCTTGGATACATCGGACATGTACGGCCCGTTTACGAATGAAATTTTGCTGTCGAAGGCGCTCAAGGGGCGCCGCGACCAAATCGTCCTGGCAACCAAATTCGGCGTTGTGCGCGGCGAAGACGGCAGCTGGCTGGGTATCAAGGGAAATGCGGACTATGTAAAGACCTGTTGCGATGCGTCACTTAAACGCCTCGGGACAGATTATATCGATCTCTACTATCAGCATCGTGTGGACCCCAAAACACCTATCGAAGAGACGGTCGGGGCTATGGCTGAGCTTGTGCAGGCGGGGAAAGTGCGCTATATCGGCCTGTCCGAGGCAAACCCGGAAATCATCGCCCGCGCCCACGCGGTTCATCCCGTCAGCGCCCTCCAGACCGAATATTCCTTGTGGACACGGGAGGTAGAGGCCGAAATTCTGCCGACAATTAAACGCCTAAACATCGGATTTGTATCGTACAGTCCCCTTGGCCGGGGCTTTTTATCCGGGGCCATTCGGTCGCGAAGCGATCTGGAACCCGGAGACTGGCGGCTAAAAAATCCGCGCTTTACCGAGGAAGCCATTGCACGGAACAGCCGCCTAACCGATGTCATAGCCGAAATCGCGAAAGAAATTAAAGCCACGGCGGCTCAAGTCGCACTGGCGTGGGTCCTGTCGCGCGATGTTTCCCTCACCGCGATACCGGGGACTCGGAGAATTGAACGCCTGGAGGAAAACTGGGCATCACAGGATATAGCTTTAAAAAGGGAACACCTGGACCGTCTTGATGCACTGATCAGTCAGGGTGTAGAGGGTAATCGGTACTAATCCTGTTCAGAAAAGCGGGCTGGAATGAATAACATCACGCTATCACGGACACAATTCAACTACTCCAGACCGACTGCAAAGCTCGATGGATAAGCATCCATCACAAATACTCAGGCTCAGACTTCGCACGGATCAGGATCATGCCCAGGAGGATCAGCGAGATCATGTAAATCGCGTGCCCGTATTTTCCCAGCACAAGAGTTGCACCGAGTATTCCCGCGACAATTGTCGAGTATGAGTACGGCTTGAGCAGTCCGGAAAGGTCGTGCTCCAGTTTGAGCAATCTCACGGCATAAACAATGCTAATCAGGCTCGACAAAGCGGATACAATAATAAGGGCCGACATCACGGCAACGGGCACATTAAAGACCAGTTCTGCAACCACAAGGATTGCAACCGCAGCATAGCAACAAATTAAGGCGGTAATGAGCTTATCCACACCGTGAAAGCTGTCCCGCTCATTAAGCAGACGACGAAACATCACGAGGACATAGATACCGATAAGATCACCCACCGCCTGCATACCGCTAATCAACTGCACCATGCCGGAACCCGACAGAGACAACGGACGGGCAAGGAGATCGAGGGCGACTTTCGGCAATAGGACAACGACTGCTTGAAGAATAGAGAGCCAGCCCGCCAGGGCATATAGGCCGGTACTGGTGCCGACATCGGTACCGACCCTTGTTTCTGCACTCATGATTCGCTCCTTTCCCGTGTTTCGTGAATCCGATCGGGAATATACTCGAACACGTCTCCTGGCTGGCAGTCGAGCTCACGGCAGATTGCATTGAGAGAAGAGAACCTGACGCCCTTCAGCTTACCCGTCTTGAACAGCGAAAGAGCCGTAAGCGAAATGCCGATGCGGTTGGATAATTCGGTCAAAGACATCTTCCTGCGAGCCAACATTACATCAAGATTTACCTGTATAGCCATGCTTGTATGATATATGGAATATTTAAATAGTCAAGTAATTTCTTTAATTATTACTTAAATTTTTATAAATATTAATTAAATCTGTCTAAATCATGCCATCCGGCAGCCCCGTCAGTTGCCTTAATGAAAAGCTCGAAAAAAAGCGAACCATTTTACCAGTTTCCGGTTACAGATGCTGATGGCCGTAGTCATCCGAAGACAAAGATAAGGTTATGCATAAGGGCAGTAGATTCTATCCATAGATAAGACAACAAGGAATCAAAATGGCACCAAAAGCTCACAATAAAGGCTATAAACGAATTAATGTCCGAAGGGGTTTGAGAAATTACACCTATCTGGGATGCCCGATGACCAAAAACCGGTCCCCCTGGTGTTTCCGCATGTGTAAGCTGAATCCCGACGGAACCGGCTTGTGCGGACGGGTGGCTCCCCATGGATTCAAGAGCCGTATTCAGCAGGGCATAGCAGATTTCAAGAAGAGCAAAACCGACTAATCGGTCGGATACTTCCTTAGTGTTGCATTTCTAAATCAATTTGTCGAAACCGGAATATTTTTAACTTACAATGCAGTGAATTGTGGAACGGGAAGCCATTGCAGGTCGAAACCACGGTGGTTTCGACCTGCAATGGCTATTGATGTACTTTGTTTTTGCCTTGTTGTAATGAGTTGACCGCGTCAACCATAGACGGGCACACGTCGGTATGATGGTGGATCATTTTCCATTGGCCATCCTCGCGCCTATAGATGTTGGTGACACGTTGCCCGACTGTGATAGACTTTCCAGCGATACTGAACTTTCCGGATTCGATGCCCACTTCATAAGCCACGTCTCCCAGCACTCGGACAATCTGGTCATGCAGCTCGACTGAGCCGTCAGATGCGAGCTCGGAAAAGGGGACAAAGGATTTTCTGACTGCGTCCCAGCCGATCTCGCGGCCGTCCACAGGGTGCATGGCCGTAACCGTCGCATCGTGCGACCAAACGCTTTCAAGCAAGCTAAGGTCACCCTCTAACATCTTAGTCAAGCCAGCATAGAATTGGCCCGACGCCTCGCGGACTTCATCTTCATTTGACATAATTTGATCTCCTATCGTTACCGGTAATAACTGGCCTTTGATAACAGGTTTTTGGTGTCATTTGTTCCATACCGGCCGGGCGGCCCGCCTTTTAGGGTGGAGTTCTTAAGGGAACTTTTTATTGCTGGTGATCATTTTCACATGTATAATCGGAAAAGAGCTTTTGACGCGGTGTATGGAATCTAAACTGAAGAACCGCGAGCTAAGGAGGAGGCTGATGTATGCAAGCAGATCCAACGCGGCCTGATACTGCAGGTTCGAATGTGCAACCGAAGCCGGAAATCGAAGGCGATCCCAAGTCAATGCCTTTGCCGCAATTGCAACAGGCATTGCAATCATCCGAAAATGGACTAACTCAGGCGGAAGCGCAGAAGCGTCTCAACGAGTACGGTCTGAACGAAATCACTGAAAAGAAAATAAATCCTTTACTGAATTTCCTTACTTACTTCTGGGGCCCGATCCCCTGGATGATAGAAGGTGCCGTCGTTCTTTCGGCCGTCGTCAAGCACTGGACCGATTTCGGCATTATTCTTGTACTTCTTTTAGCGAACGCAGTCGTCGGTTTCTGGGAAGAATATCAGGCCGGCAACGCCATCGCCGCTCTTAAGGGAAAGCTCGCGGTCAAAGCGCGCGTAAAACGTGAGGGAGGCTGGGCAGTCCTTGCGGCCAGGGAACTGGTACCGGGCGACATCGTCAGGCTGCGCCTTGGCGATATCGTTCCGGCCGACGTGCGCGTTCTCGAGAGCGACGGAGTGGAAGTCGATCAGTCGGCTCTGACCGGTGAATCGTTGCCGGCCAGGCGCAATGTGGAAGACGCGCTGTTTTCCGGTTCGATACTCCGTCAGGGAGAGGCCGATGCTCTGGTTTACGCCACTGGTTTGAGAACCTATTTTGGCAAGACGGCTCAGTTGGTGGAACAGGCCCACACGGTTAGCCACTTTCAGCGCGCCGTACTCAAAATCGGCAATTACCTGATCGTCCTGGCGGCTTTGTTGGTGACATTCATTATTATAGTAGCGATCAACAGGGGGGATCCCATTCTCACGACGATACAATTCGCACTGGTACTTACCGTAGCCGCTATCCCGGTAGCGATGCCGACTGTACTGTCGGTAACAATGGCGATGGGAGCCCGTCTGCTGGCAACGAAGGAAGCGATTGTCAGTCGGCTGGCGTCGATCGAAGAACTGGCCGGGATCGACACGCTTTGTTCCGATAAGACCGGCACATTGACCCAGAATAAGCTCACGCTGGGCGATCCGTTTACTGTGGGTGAACAGTCAGCCGAGGATGTACTTCTCGCGGCCGCTCTTGCGTCACGGGCGGAGGATCAGGACACGATTGACCTTGCGGTGCAGAGCGGTTTGAAGGACGCCAGTGCCACTAAGGGTTACCGGGTGACCCACTTCCAGCCGTTCGATCCGGTGCATAAACGTACCGAAGCGACCGTTGAAGCCGCTGACGGCACCAAGTTCAGTGTAACCAAGGGAGCACCACAGATAATCCTTGATTTGTCGGACATCGACGAAGAATCGAAAGCCTCGGCTGAGGAAGCAATCAACGGATTCGCCAAGCGAGGTTTCCGCTCGCTGGGTGTTGCCCGTACCGATACAGGCGGGAAATGGCGGTTCCTTGGCGTTCTGCCACTTTTTGATCCACCCCGAGAGGACTCCAAATCAACCATTGCGACCGCCCACGATATGGGGATAGATGTCAAGATGGTCACCGGCGACCAACTTGCGATAGCCAGCGAAACCGCCGCACAGCTCGGGATGGGTGCCAACATCGTCGATGCCAGCGGTTTCACCGATACGTCACACCAGAGAACCGCCGATGCCGATGCGGCTATTGAAAGCGCCGAGGGTTTCGCCCAGGTGTTTCCCGAACACAAATATCATATCGTCGACGTTCTCCAGCAGCGCGGACATATTGTCGGGATGACCGGCGATGGTGTCAATGACGCTCCGGCGCTTAAGAAAGCCGATTGCGGAATCGCAGTTTCGGGCGCCACCGATGCCGCCCGTGCAGCCGCCTCGATTGTCCTGCTTACCCCGGGGCTTTCGGTCATAATCGATGCCATCAAAGAAAGCCGGAAAATTTTCCAGCGTATGAACAGCTACGCGATATACCGCATCGCTGAAACAATCCGCGTCCTGCTGTTTATGACGCTCTCGATTCTGATATTCAATTTCTATCCGGTGACGGCCGTGATGATTGTCCTCCTTGCCCTGTTAAACGACGGCGCCATCCTGTCCATCGCGTTCGATACCGTGCACTACCGAAATCGACCCGAGGCGTGGGCTATGCGTAAGGTACTGACCGTCTCGACCGTTCTCGGATTGATCGGAGTCGTTGCATCCTTCGGATTGTTCTATCTCGGCGAACGAATGTTCCACTTAGACCGAAATTTCATCCAGAGCCTGATGTACCTGAAGTTGTCGGTGGCCGGTCAAATGACCATTTTCATCACGCGCACGAGGGGGCCGTTCTGGTCGATCCGTCCGGGAAAAGCTCTGCTGCTGGCGGTGGCTGGCGCACAGACGACTGCAACGCTCATTGCGGTGTACGGTCTGTTTATGACGCCTCTTGGCTGGGGCTGGGCGGCTGCTGTCTGGGGTTATGCGTTCGCCTGGTTTTTGGTCAACGACCAGATAAAAATGCTGACATACCGCTTCCTGCGCCGCGACCAAACGGGGGAAGGTGCACAATGAATATCCTAACATAAGCTTCGTCAAAATCAGTGTCGGAAACAAGGTTTAGACTTCATAAAGAAGGAACGGCATGGATAATATGATAGAAAGTATTGACCATCTGGTACTCACGGTGAAAGAAATTGATCGCACTTGTGATTTCTATATGAAAGTCCTGGGTATGGAATTAGTCACTTTCAATGAGACGAGAAAAGGCCTAAAGTTTGGCGAGCAGAAAATAAACCTGCACGAACAGGGGAAAGAATTTGAACCCAAATCGGAATTTCCGACTCCCGGCTATGCGGACTTATGTTTCGTGACTTCACTTCCGCTGGAAGAAGTGCATCAACACTTGATTAGCAAGGGTGTGGCAATCGAAGAAGGTCCCGTTCAGAGAACCGGAGCCAAAGGGCCGATTATGTCGATCTACATTCGGGACCCCGATCATAATCTGATAGAAATCTCGCGATATATATAGTAAATTGTCTGCCGACGGGATGACGGGGCGGCTCATCCTTTAGGGTGGGATTTTTAAACATCAGTACCCCGCCTAGGACAGCAATTAAATGTTCGGATTCAAAAAGAGAAGACGAAAAAAATGGAGCAGCCAGCCTTTTCCACCGGACTGGCTGGCGTTCGTTGAAAAAAACGTTCCGTACTATCGATACCTTACGCCCGCTGAGCGCGCCGAACTTCAAAGACACATTCAGGTCTTCCTGCACGAAAAGCGCTTCGAGGGTTGTGAAGGAATAATAATAACCGATGAGATCCGGGTAACGATTGCGGCTCAAGCCTGCCTATTGCTCCTGCATCGTAAGACAGATTATTTCCCCCTGATGAAAACGATATTCGTTTACCCTCAGGCTTATTTCGCTTCGACGGCGAGAAGATTACCCGGTGGATTGGTTCAGGAAGACGTCCAAACGCGGTTGGGCGAGTCGTGGCAGCGCGGACCGATAGTGCTGGCGTGGGACGACGTCCTTAAAGGCGCCCGGGATCCCGATGACGGTCACAACGTCGTTTTCCACGAATTCGCGCATCAACTGGACAGCGAATATGGAAAGATGGACGGAGCACCCCAATTGCCGAAAAGCACTATGTATACAGCCTGGGCCCGAGTTCTAAGTCAAGAGTACATCACGCTGCTCGACGCTCTCGAAACCGGACATAGGCATCTGATCAGTGCTTACGGTGCCACAGATCCGGCCGAGTTTTTTGCTGTAGTCACCGAACTGTTCTTCGAAAAACCCCTGGCATTAAAAAGCCGACATCCCGAACTGTATGAGCAGTTCAGGCTGTTCTATCAACAGGACCCCGCCGCTCGCCGTCAGAAGCCCTGAGAACGAACACCAGCTTCATTGCGGCCGCTTCGCCTGAAAAGAACCCATATTGTGTCAGACAACTGGTTACAAAAGGAAAGAAGGGGGAGGCTATGAAATCCAAAAAATTTATTCTGCCTTAAAATTCCTGCTATGAAACCCACAACAAAACCATGGGATTAGCCGTATCATTGCCATAACGATTGGTAAATAGACCCCATTTACAATTAAATTTTAAGGAGTTTCCCCATGAAGTTGCACGCGGTAGTGGTTGCGCTGGTGTGTGTAGCTGGGATATTTCTAATCCTCGCCTGTTCCGGCACGGAAAAAGAAGTTATGCACAGCTATCCGAGTCTCCCCGCCTCCCTGGATCAATATTATCCTCCCCAGAGTCCCGAACCGGTCTGGTTTCTGGCAATGCTGGGCATGGCTCAGCCGTTCTCAGCTTCGGTGGCCGACGCGCTGGAAACCGATTTCGAAAACTCTCTGAAAGATTTTGAGGCGTTCAAACAAGCTTACCTTGATAATTCAAAAAAAGTGCCGGAGTGGACCGAGCGGTTCCCAACCGAACCGATCGACAGGTTCGGTGAAGCTATCAGCTCCAAAGACATCAGCCGGATTATGGCGGAAGCTGACAGCGTCGGCATGGTCTGTCATGATTGCCACGTCCAGAACATGGTTCTGGCTCAGCAGAAATATCGCTGGCCCAATTTCGATGAAATCGGTTTAACCGATCCGATAACCGAACAGGACGTTACCTGGACGAATCTGATGAGAATGATGGAATCGAGCTACACCGCAATCGGTATCGACCTGACTCAGGGCCAATCCGACCAGGCACGCAATCAGTTTCAGGCCTTCAACGCGCGGTTTAACGCCGTCAGTGTGGCCTGTATGACCTGCCACGAAACCGGACGGTATTACTTTGTTTCGAACGACATAACTGACATGATCAATCAAATTGGGACCGAACTTGACCGCCCGACAATCGACGTTGAGAAAGTAAACGGTCTTCTTCAGAATGTCGGAATGGAAAGCTGTATTAAGTGTCATATGGTGCATGTTCCGTCGGCCTATGGTAAACAGCTGCTGTCTTCTCATAGGACAGAGAAATTTCAATAACCTGGAAAAATGAACGTCATCGGTTAGGAGACCCGCCACTATAGGGTGGGTCTCAAAATACCTCGTCTCTATTTTAAGCAACTGACATTATTTTTGCTTGACATATATCCATTGACCTGTAAACCGCGGCGGCAGACTATTCAATACGGTTCAACGCCACCATTTTATTATTTGCAGCGTATCAGATATATTGCTATATTTTTGGCAACCCTGGCTGGCTCGCAGAACGGACCCTGAATGAATATGAAAAAAACCTATAGTCCAAAAACCAAATGATTTATATTCATTTAGAAGAAAAGACTCAAAGCCGCCAGAAGATCAAAGCTTTAAAAAAAGATGCGACAGTCAGGAAGCTGGTCGGAGATTTGATCTTGAAAAATCTTGATAACTCACTGGCAGGGCAGGTGTGCTCGTGACAATCCCCGATGATGATAAGACACAGAACCATGCAGTTCTCTCGAGTGGGACTATGGTATCGCATTACCGGATTGCCGAAAAAATCGGCGCCGGCGGCATGGGCGAGGTTTACCTGGCAAACGACACTATGCTGGAACGCAGGGTGGCCCTCAAGTTTCTGCCTTCCGGTATGGCGGAGAATTCCGAGATCAGACTCAGATTCACGCGAGAAGCTCAAGCTATCGCCAAACTCGATCACCCGAATATTATCACGATTTATGAAGTCGGCGAGTTTCACAATCAGCCTTTTTTTGCCATGCAGTACGTCGAGGGCAAGACGCT
>CAZMWI010000021.1:0-6376 GCA_964569945.1 uncultured Ignavibacteriaceae bacterium | reverse complement strand
GGGGCCAGGTAGTGGACCATCGGTCGGATTTGTTTTCAGTCGGCGTCGTTTTATATGAACTAATCACAGGCCGCACACCATTCAAGCGAAACAGCGACGCGGCGACTCTGCAGGCGATCCTTAATGAATCTCCCGATCCTCTGGCTCGCTACAAATCTGAAGTTCCTCCCGAGCTGCAGAGTTTGATTGACAAAGTTCTTGCCAAAGAAGTTTCCGAACGCCACCAAACTGCGGCGGAATTATCGGCCGATCTGCTTGCCACGGACCTGACTTTTAGTTCAGACAAAACGGCGTCGACGGAAGTGGCTGCAAAAAGACGCCCGGCCATTGCCGTACTTCCGTTTGCAAACATGAGCCCGGATCCTGAGAATGAATATTTCTCGGATGGCTTGACCGAGGAATTGCTCAATGTCCTGGCGAAGAATCCCGATTTGATGGTGACAGGACGCACCTCCTCGTTTGCGTTCAAGGGAAAGCAGGAAGATCTGCGGGTGATTGGACAAAAGCTGGGGGTCGGTACGATACTGGAAGGCAGCGTCCGTAAAGATGGTAACCGGGTCCGGATCACCGCGCAACTGGTGAACGTCGCGGACGGATTTCACCTTTGGTCGGAAACCTATGATCGTATCCTCGACGATATTTTTGCCTTGCAGGATGAAATTGCCGACGCGGTTTCCAAGGCGCTGCACGTAACATTGATTGGCGCCAATAAGTCAACGATGAAGGTCGATCCCGAGAGCTATTCACTTACCCTTCGAGCGCGCCAATCCATGCAGCTGATGAATAAAGAGAGCCTCTCGCTGGCATTGGAACTTTACAAGAGAGCAATCGATATTAACCCTCAATACGCGCAGGCATGGGCCGGACTCAGTTTTACTCATGCCATCAGGATTGCGTACGGACATGCAAATTATGAGGATGAGTATCTTCCGGCCAAAGATGCTGCCGAAAAGGCGCTGACCCTTGACAATCTATTGCCGGCGGCGCATGATGCGATGACGTGGGTTTATGCCGCTCTTGAGCTGAAGATACAAAAGGCAGCTCCTCATATACTAAGAGCGCACGAGCTTGCGCCCAACGATAGCGCCATAATAATCTCAAGGGCATCATGGGAAATGATCATGGGCAATTTCGATCAGTCGATTCGGCTTTTTAAAAAATCCATCGAACTCGATCCGTTGAACCCATTTGCATACCGTGAGTTGGGGCGAGCTTTCTTTTCTGCAGGCCGGCTCGAGGAATCGCTCAAAATGTATAACAAAGTCCTGGAAATCAGCCCGGATACAACGTCCGTGCATTTGGGGATATCCAGCGTCTACGTGCTTCAGGGTAATTTCGATGAAGCATTGAGAGCGATTGAAAAGGAAAAGCTGGAAGGATATCGATACTGCGGGGAGGCAATAGCTTTTTACGCTCTCGGAAGGCAATTGGAATCCGATCAGCGATTGGCCGCATTGATTGCCGTGGGTAACCATTGGAGTTTCCAGATTGCCACAGTCTATGCATTCCGGGAACAGGTCAATGAAGCTTTCGAATGGCTCGAACGGGCCTATAATTTGCACGATGCAGGCATTCCTATAACAAAAGTGCATCCCTTCATGAAACCGCTTCATGCCGATCCTCGCTGGACGGTATTTATCCATAAAGTCGGCTTGGCAGAATAGGCCCTGGCAAACAAACTATCTCCCGATAAGAATCTCCACTTAACAGACTATGTATGCTGGTTTTTTATTGGGATAATATTGCTTTTGCGCCCGCACCGAAACAATGTCATTTTTTCTCTCTTTAGAAAGACAATACATTGAAATTGCGCGGTCCGGAATAATCAGGTTGTCCTTTTCTCTTGCCTTAGGACACCGGTGCCTGTTATATTCCGGCAACTTAATAAAGCCTGCAATTGATACATTAAGAGGAGGTTCTATGAAAAGAGCACTAATGCTGGTGAGTGTAATCCTGTTAGTTTGTGTCGCGGCAAACGCACAGCAGACGACCGTCGGTGTAACAGGCAAAGGGGTCAAACTCGGCTTTGATATAGCCAAGATCAATACCGATTACAATGAATTGGACGATTTTCTTGACACCCGAGTCGGATTCACTGGAGGTGCTTTCCTGACTTACAGTCTTAACCGTCAGTTCGCCTTGCAGCCGGAGCTTCTGTATGTTTCCAAAGGAGCCGAAAAAGATCTCTTCTTCGTTTCGGCGGAATGGTCAATGAATTATCTGGAAGTGCCGGTCTTGCTGAAATACGATATTGTTCCCGACGGCAAACTTCGTCCGAACCTGTTTATCGGTCCCGCCTTCGCTTTACTGCTGAGTTCAAAGGTCCGGTTCATCGATCTTTCATACGATGTCGCGGACTATATGAAATCGATGGACGTCGGTCTTGTTTTCGGTGCCGGAGTAGACTACAAACGCATCACCTTCGATGCCAGATACACTCTGGGGCTGGCAGGCACAATCGATGCCGCCGACAAAATTAACGATCTTACGGGAGAGGAACCGGGTGACACTTTTTATCTCGACGGGGATCCCTCGGTAAAAAACACGGTTTTATCTTTCATGCTCGGTGTCCGGTTCTAATCGGAAAACTGCCCTCGAATTCAATTTTAATAGGTTCTTAAATGAAAGGCCCATCCAAAAGGTGGGTCTTTTAATTAAAAAAGATGTAGAAACAATAGTCTCGGTTTAAAACGCCATACGTCAAAACCCCGTTACAATGCTCAATGACCAGGGCGAGTGGATATATTCGGAATTAATCGACTTAGCAGATAATTGTGATCAAATACTCGCATGAACAAAATAATGCGAACTTATTACCTGCGTTAATTAATCAATATCCCGGCTTTATACGTCAATTATCAAAATGCAACCCTGGGATTTCAGAATCGTTAAATTAAAATATATGGAAATATTATTTTTCTGCGAGGTACTACTATAAACAGCAGCGGAGGAGACTATGAATATATTAGCTAAGACGCTTCAACTTGTACGATACTCTGCAATTGTCATGACCGTTTGTTTGTCCGGCATACCATTGCGAGTTCAGGGTCAACCAACTCCGGAACTGTTTACTCCGATTGATCCGCCCAAAGCTATGTACAATATCAATTGTGAATTCGAATTCGATACAACCAGCGCAGTTGTATCGGGCACCGAGACAATAACACTCACGAATACGTCAACTCTGCCGATGGAACGCCTGGCTTTTGATTGGACTCTTGATAGCTCGCGAAAGCTTGATATTACCGTCAATGGCGAATCCATAATGTTACTCAGCGGAGAACCCGAAACTGATTCACAAGGCCCGGTCGTGATTGAATTGCCGTCGTTGGTTTTTCCGGGACACAAGCTGGAAATCCGGGTAAGATTCTCAAGGAGTTTTTCCTTTGAGTCGGATGATAACCAACACATCTGGACCGACTGGTTTCCGCGAATCTATTGGGGAATGCAGGCCCAGGATGATTTTGTGGTGAAAGCTAATTATCCGCCGGAATTCGCGCTAGCTTCGAGCGGATTGTACGATTCAGAAACGGACTCCTACCGTGTCAACGGGGTTCGCAGGTATGGAATATGTTTTTATAAAGGTTTCGACGTCTCGCAACAAACCGTCGACGGTATCGAAGTGCGCGTATTTCATACCCCGGCTGCCAAAGAGTGCGCCGAGCTCGTGTTGAATACGGCTGTCGATGCGATAAACTTCTACAAGAAACGGTTCGGCTTTTATCCGTCAAATCATCTGGAAATTCTCCAGGGTGCAGATGCCCCGGTGGGAGGCTACCCGCCCGCGACCAATATAGTCGTCGTGCACGGCATGGAGAGATTGTCGGAACGCGACGACCTTCACTGGCGATGGATCACCGCTCACGAGGTCGGACATCAATACTGGTTCGAATATGTTATGCCCGAGCCGCCGGATCGGTTTGACTGGTTGATGATCGGCCTCGGTATCTATATGGATCGGGAATACTGCCGGTACAAAGGCTTATCATTGGATAAGCATCGGGAACTGATGGAAAGATTCATAAACGGAGTCCGCGAAGGTGACGATACCCGGGCCGATGTCAACGGCGATTATCTGGACGACATCGGTTTCGACTTCAACAATGTCGTCACCCACGGCAAAGGCTTCAGTATTATAAGCGCCCTCAACTGTCTTCTGGGCGACGAACTGTTCGGCCGAATTTACGCCAGATGCCTTAAAGAGTTTGCGGGAAAACGTTTATGCCGATGCGATTTCCAGCGGGTCTGCGAGCAGGAAAGCAGCCAGAATCTCGACTGGTTTTTCGATCAATGGGTAAGTACATCGCGATTCCCGGCCTTTGAAATCACGGCGCAGGAATGTTCTCCCGGAAATTCAGGATTTACGTCCGATGTTATCGTAAAGCGGACGGGGACGCTTGACATGCCGGTCCAGGTTACGGCCTACTTCTCCGACCAAACCCAACAAACAAAATTTACCGGTCGCATGCAGCCGGTAAGTACACTTCGGTTTGAAAGCAAAACTGCTCTCGACAGCGCCGTAATCGATGCCAACCACGAAATCGCCATGGTCATACCGCCGCCGAAACCTGAAGAACTGCGAATCAGAAGGGAGCTTTTATCGCTGCCATCCCACGAGGAAATGGATTCCCTGCCTTCGTTGGTACAAAAGGCTCTCCAACTTAATATAAAACAAACACTGTTCTGGGGGAAACTCGGAAGAAAGCTCTATGGTTGGGGTCTGTACGATGACGCGCTGGCCGTGTTCAAGCGCCGTACCGAACTGCTCGAAGAAATAAAATCCGAATGGGTCGTTTCGTCATATGGCTGGCAGGGCCTGTTGCTTGATCTGCTCGGTCGCCGTACAGAAGCTGTTGCGGCGTATAAGAAGGCTCTTGAAACCCCGACCGACCGGGAGTTTTCATACGATGGCGATCCCGTGACAATCAGCCGCATCTGGCTGAAAGATTGCCTGCAAAAGCCGTTTATTCGTGACGATAAATAACACCTAACTCGCGACCACATTCAACGCCACTTCTCTTGTAACTTGCCGGCGTTTATCGGAGAGCTGTCGCTTTGCCTGTCGCTGTAATTCCAAGGCGTTAGGCTTCCGAAACGGGTTTGATAAAATTATTAAGATGGACACAATCATCGTATACCTGTTATATTTCTATGTTTGCATTATTGGCCTAACACACGAAAGGACATTTCATGATTTCATACAATCAACCGGGGACCGACCACAAACAAAGCGGCCGCAACTATTACTTTATTGGCCTGTTGCTTATATCCATCATATTTTTCAGCAATGTCCGGGCACAGGAGGAACAAAAGCCGACCAATCTGCAGGTTCTCGACAGCACCATGACCCACGACCAGGTAATATCCGTAATGAGGGGTTTCAGCGACGGGCTCGGGGTCGGGTGTGGGTATTGTCACGCCGCACCGAAAGCCGATCAGCACGAGCGCGATTTTTCCTCAGATGAAAATAAACTCAAACTCACCGCCCGTGACATGATCAAGATGACCAGAAATATCAACAATGTACAGCTGGCCCACCTTCCTGCAACCAGCGATACCTCACGAATAAGTGTGCAGTGCGTTACCTGTCATCACGGACAGTCGCGACCGATCCTGCTTCAGGATGTACTTATGAAGGCCCGCGCGACCGGCGGCATGGCGGCGCTGGATTCGACCTATCGGGCGCTTCGCCAGCGGTATTACGGCAGCTTCACCTATGATTTCACCGACCGGGTTCTGGCGCAACTGGCCCTGAATCTGATCGACGAAAGCGACTCCGATGCCATGGCGGTCCTGAAGCTCAATAATGAATTCAATCCCGATTCATACATAAACGAATGGGCCACGGGCCAGGTGTATTTGGCGAAAGCCGACACGACCTCAGCGATAACCGCTTTCAAGAACGCTCTCGAGCTCAACCCGGAATTCCGCCCTGCCAATCGGGAACTACGAGCGCTCGGAGCTCAATAATAATTTTGGGAGTAACTGTAAGATGTTAAAGAAAATCATTTTATGGGCCATTATCCTGATAATCGTGCTGCTGGTAGTGGCCTATTTCGTACGCAACCTGTTGGTTGAAAAAGCCGTCGAGGCCGGTTCCACTTACGCTCTCGGGGTGGAAACCGATCTTGGATCGGCTTCGCTTAATGTCGGTGGGGGAAGCCTGGAGCTCAATAATTTCGAAGTCAGCAATCCCGAGGGATTCGCTGGTAAAGAATTTCTAGTTCTGCATCGCGGAAAATTGAGCGTGCAAACCGGGTCGGTACTGGACAATGAGGTCGTTGTCGATTCATTAATCATAGACGGCGTTACCCTCAATCTTGAACAGGTCGGCAAAAGAGGGAATTATCAGGTATTGCTGGATAACATCAAGAAA
>CAZMWI010000020.1:0-26504 GCA_964569945.1 uncultured Ignavibacteriaceae bacterium | reverse complement strand
AATACCATTTCAAACCCCTGAGCTTAATCCAAATGGAGAATATCATTTAATAATTTGGTAACAGTCATTTTTTAATCACCTCGGCCAGAAGGTCGTAACCGTCGGCCATGTTTATTCTGACGTCTATGATGTTGCCGACGTCGATGTTTTTCCCGGTCACGTATACGGTCTGGTCAATATCGGGACAATCGCCCCTGGCCCGGGCCAGGGCCGGACCCTGCTTTCTAACCCGGTCAATTATAACTTTTTGATAGGAACCGATCAAGGTCATATTTTTTTTAAAAGCTATTTCCTGCTGGAGGCTCATTATCAGATCCTGGCGCTCACCGATGGTTTCTTCGGGCAGTTGATCCTTGAATTCGGCCGCAGGTGTGCCTTCCTCGGGCGAATAGCCAAATGCGCCAAGCCGGTCGAATTTGGTCTCCTCAATGAAATCAAGCAGTTCCTCAAAATCCTCCTCGGTCTCTCCAGGCAATCCGGCTATGAAAGTTGTTCTTATTACATTCTCCATATTGCAGTCGCGGATTTGTTTTATAATTTTTTCTATGCCGCCTTTTGTATAAGGACGGTTTATTCTTTTTAAAACGCTATCACTTATATGTTGCAGGGGGATATCGAAATATCCCAGGACTTTTTCTGAATTCGACATATATTCGATTAATTCATCGGTCACCGATTCCGGGTGAAGATACATCAGGCGAATCCAGTCAAGGCCTTCAATGCCTTCCATCCTTCTCAACAATGTCAGGATATTTTCGGCACTTTTCCTATCCCGGCCAAACGCGGTGCCTTCCTGCGAGACAAGAATAATTTCTCTCTTGCCCTTTGAAACCAGCATTTCGGCTTCGGACACAATATCATCGACCGACCGACTCCTGAATCGCCCCCTGATATATGGGATGGCGCAGTATGAGCAAAATCGGTCGCAGCCATCGGATATCTTGAGATAGGCATACGGCAAAATATCATCCACCTGTCGATTTTGACCTACAATATAACTCAGGCTTTCGGATGGCGTGATCTTTTTGTCATCATCTGTATCGTCCCCGCCATCTAGATTTTTTTTCAGCCTGTCGAATTCGCCCAGTCCGAGGACGGCATCGGCGTGCTTCAATTCGCGCTTTAATTCATCCCTGTATCGTTGTGATAAACAACCCGTTATAATCAGCTTGTTTAGTTGCCCGCTGGTTTTCCTGTCTTCATATCGAAGGATTTCTTCGATTGATTCCTCTTTGGCCGGAAGAATAAAACCGCATGTATTTACGATTATTGCTTCGGCCATATCAGGATTTGCAACCATTTCGTGCCCGGCTGCGGCCAGTTCACCGGCCATATAGTCGGCGTCGACGTCATTTTTGGGGCACCCCAGTTTTTTTATATAAAATTTCATGATAGCTACGGCAGAGTGATGACTTCAACGCTGTCGGGGAATTTGACGTCAAAATCGGCCGGGTCAATTTTATCGTAAAATTCGTAGTTGAGCATAATGACATCGTTGACATCGCCGTTGAGGTCATTATAAGAAAAATAAGCCAGAGTCCCGGGCCGGCGATCGAGAGTTACTATCAGGCTATCGGGAAGGTTCTTGTTTTGGTCCGGCTTGACTTTAAACCGATACAGAGAATCCGGAATCATACATTCCAGATAATAATGTGCCTTCAAATCTTTGAGGGCAGTCAGTTCGTTTTCGTAGACCTCTCCCTTTTTATAGCAATCCTTGGTAACCTGATTATTATCCGCCGAATATTCCCAGACACAATGTCCGTCGAACAGGTAGATATCATCGTTAAAACGAGCATAGTAGCGGTCATCGGCGGCGATTTTGACGTCACCGACAGTAGTATCGATATTGCCAAAAATTGGTGATCGGGTGATAATTAAAATGTTCATATTGATCATTGGCGAATCTGAAAAGCGGGTCATCAGTGGCTGGATCTTGTCGGTTTCTTCCGATTGCGCACCTGAAACGGCCAAAACCAGTCCGCATAAGATTATCAAGAAAAGCTTTTTCATACTTAGATATTTTACGTTCGTTCCGATCAGGAGTTCGAGTTTCCGAGCGACCGGGAGGTCATCATTTTTTCAAGGAAGCTTTTGTCTACCAGAACCTTTCGGGCCTTACTTCCGTCATAAGCGCTGACCACTCCGGCGGATTCCAGCTTGTCTATCAGCCTTGCCGCCCGCTGATAGCCGATACCGAGCTTCCTCTGCAAAAGTGAAACCGAACCCTGCTTATGCCGGATAACAGTTTCGACCGCCTCTACGAATACCGGATCATCAAGGTCGAGAGCGTCTTCCTGTTCTTCCTCCTCTTCGGTCTTTTCTTCGACAGGGTCGGCCACTGTCGGGAACTGATCGGTTATGAACTTGACCAGGCTTTCACTTTCTTCACTGGAAAGATAAGCGCCGTGCAGGCGAATTGGTTCCGGTTGTCCCGGAGGGAGAAACAGCATATCACCATTACCGAGTAGTTTCTCCGCACCATTGCCGTCGAGGATCGTTCGCGAGTCGATACGCGAGGCCACCTGAAATGCAATCCGCGACGGGAAATTGGCTTTGATAAGACCGGTGATAACGTCGACCGACGGCCTCTGTGTCGCCAGCACCAGATGAATCCCGACCGCTCGGGCCATCTGGGCCAGACGGGTGATCAGGACTTCGATTCGCGATGACGCCGAAGCCATCATCATATCGGCCAGTTCATCGACGACAATTACTATGTACGGCAGCTTTTCCTCGTCTTTATCAAGGCGGGCGTTATAATCGACAATATTTCGTACGGCCTTACCGGCCAGCTTTTTGTATCTTTTTTCCATTTCGACGACGGCATCGGCCAGGACTTTTTCGGCGCGTTTGGAATTGGTCACGACCGGCCGGGCCATATGGGGCATGCCGGAGTATGGTGTCAACTCAAGCATTTTGGGATCAATGAAAATAAATTTCAATTCATTGGGATGCAGACGGTACACCAGCGACGTTATC
Organism: uncultured Ignavibacteriaceae bacterium; assembly: GCA_964569945.1. Classification (GTDB taxonomy): domain Bacteria; phylum Zixibacteria; class MSB-5A5; order GN15; family PGXB01; genus CALAMC01. The sequence continues at coordinate 23,522 of CAZMWI010000020.1, read as the reverse complement.
AATATGTTAATGCAAACCGACTTACCTGAACCGGTCGCCCCGGCGATCAGCATATGCGGCATTTTGGCGAGATCGGTTGCGTACGGTTTTCCGGAAATGGTTTTGCCCAGTGCAATCGGCAGACGCAGGTCGGGATTGCGGTATTCATCCGAATTTAGAATTTCCTTGATGTAAACCATGCGCGGAGACCGGTTGGGTATTTCCACGCCGACTTTGGCTTTGCCCGGAATAGGCGCGACGATACGAATTCTTTTGGCGCGCAGCGACAAGGCCAAATCGTCGGACAAATTGGTTATCTGGTGTACTTTAACTCCCGCCGCCGGCTTAATTTCATAGCGCGTAATTACCGGCCCGGGGTATTTGTCGATATCACCCTGGATAGTCACGCCGAAAGTCTCCAGCGTATCTTTTAAAGCGCGGGCCGCCATATCCAGTTCTTCCTTGCTCACCGACAGGCCGGGTTCGGGATTATCGGCAAGAAGATCCAATCCGGGAAATTTATAGTCTACTGTTTCAAGGCCAATTGCGACCACCGGCTTTTTCTTTATCGTGATTTTTTGTCGGCGTTTGGCGGCCGATGATTTTTCGCTTTCCAAAATCTCAATTGGATCCGGTTCTTCTGAATTCATTTGAGGCTCTCTGGCCACCCTGCGCGGACGGGGCGCCGAACCAATATCGGTGTAGCCGGGGTCATCCGCATCTTCATCGCCATCGTCTTCATATTCGGCTTCGTGCCGGGCGAACAGACCGGCTATCCCGTCTTTTATACCGGCAATTCCCGATTTTATTGACCGCGAGAAACCGGAGGTGATTTTATCGAAAGATCCAATATGAAACCTGAGTGGAGGATATTTATATCCGATCATTATCAGCCAGACTATTATCCCGGCTCCGAGCACTACGAACGATCCGGTCGAGCCAAATATTTTCATAAAAATGAGTGTCAGATAAAAGAAGATATACCCACCGTTGGCTTGCGAATAGGTCACCTCCAATGTGGCATGATGCACGAGATAGACGTCGGTCATCATCGTAATCAGCGTACACACCGACGTAATAAATAAATATCCGGGGAATAAGGGCCTGGCCCACTCGAATTTTAAAAATCTGAAGCCCCAGAAAATCAACCCGATCGGCAGAAATACCGACAGCCAGCCAAAGAAGAAAAACAAGACATACGACGACATGGCCCCCGCGATTCCCACCTGATTTCTGAAATCAATGGAAAAAGGATTGTCGCGGGAAACAATTCGATTATCATCCCAACCTGAATGAGACAGCAGCGAAATTAAAATGAGAACAGCCAGAAGAATCAGGCCGACCCCGAGGATCTTCCTTTTTCTCTCGCCATTGCCATTGCTTTTTTTCTTACGCGAGGCCATTGATGGTAATTCCTATCCCAAACGAATATTACACAATGGGACCGCCTGGGTCAACCACAAAAAAAGAAGGCAGAGATGCCTCTGCCTTCAACGGGTGTAAAAACACAAATCCTACTTCTTGACTGCTTCGCGCAGGGTCTTGCCAGCGCGGAAATGCGGAACTTTCGAGGCCGGGATATTGATCTTGGCCCCGGTCTGCGGATTACGGCCCACTCTCGCTTTGCGCTTGTTAACCGTGAAAGTACCGAAACCGACAAAGCTTACTTTCTTGCCTTTTTTCAGGCTGGTGGTGATGTTGCCGATAAAGCTGCTCAGAGCATCTGAGGCCTGGCGTTTGTTGATACCGGCATCCTTGGCGATCTTGGAGATCATTTCATCCTTGGTCATTGGTAAACACCTTTACTTTAAGGGTTCTCGGTTTTACTTTTTAAAAAGATCGAGAATTTTTTAATCTATTGTCAATAAAAAACATTTAACTATACCTCAAAAAACAGCATAATGACGGGCCTTTTGACAGGTACCGATCGAAAAGGCTTAGAAGAACGGGGCTCTGGTGCTACCCGACTCCGATTTTTCCACTTTGATGTCGGGAATCTGAATAACGTTGATGATAAATCCATAGCCCGAATTGGACCCATTCGGCTTCCAGTAAAAGCGGCCCTGCCAGCAGCCCATCTCGCGATGTACTTCAATGCTGCGGCGTACCGTATTATCATTGGCGATGTCATAATACTGAGAATAGACTACATCCCAATTGGGGCTGGGCTTAATCTCAAGCGTGAAGTCAATCGTGTGGGTCTTGTTGAAGCTGTCGCCCCGGCCGCTTTCCTGATAATAATGTCGCACCGACAGGTTCCAGGTTTGGTCGGACGTCTCGACGTCCCCGCCCTGACAGTTGGGATCGCTGCACGGTAATACCGAACGGTAATGGCCGAAAATTCCGCTCACATTGAATCGCGTAGAAATATTGAACGATTTCAAATATGGCGACAACAAACTAAGCTCATTGGTTCCCGGCTTGTAAAGCTCGTGGATGATGCTTCCCGACATATTTATATATTTCAGAATGGACGTCTGAGCCGTGGTTGTCAGGTCGGAAAACTTGCGGCCTTCGGCCTCGAAATTGTACGACAGCGAATGGTTAAGGGTTAACAGGGTCAGGTTGCGGGACTGCTCGCCCGATTTTACCTTGGCCTGAAACAGCTGGCTTAACGAAAAAGTCATCGACTGGCTTTTAACACTGCTGCCTCCGCCTGTCCCGGTATAATTTTTCACGGCCTCGTTCTTCGTTATCTCCGGGGCATAAGAATATGTAATCCTCGGGGTCAGTACGTGTCGCAGTGCCTGCAGGCCAAGCAGGTTGGGCTCGACATTGCCATAGAGATCGGTACCTGCTGAAACCGATGCGCTGTACGCATAGCGCCGGTAGAATTGCGAAGCATCGATACCGGCGTCGATACTTTGATCCGTCTCGAAGACTTTATACCATGTTTCCTGATACGGCATCGAGAGCGTGAATTTGAGATATCGGAACAGCGTGAATGGCATCGACAGGCCGGTGCTGTGATGGACGACGGCGTATTCGCGGCGGGTATTGGTGCCATCGGTTAGAGTCTTTCTTGAACTGTAATTGCGCATGCTGATATTATAGTTCATATAGATAGCATTGTACCACGAACCTTTGGCCTGACCGTCTTCGCCTTTCTTGGGCGAGCCGAACAACGGCCTCGATGGGAATGAAATCGATGCGGTCGGCAATAAATCGCTCCGGGATTGCTCGTCGAGATTATCGGTATGAGAAAACTGTGCACTCAGGGCGGTGTTGCCGAAGCGCTTGGCAATCGACAGCTGGCTTTTTATGTTTCGGTTGAGTCGGTCATTTTCATTCGAGGAAAAATCGGTATAATAGCTCTTGTCCGACACAAAATTGCCCGAGGCGCGAATTGACATGGTCGGGCTGACCGTATGAGAATGATTGACAACTATGCTCCAGCGCTCATTACGAACCTGCTGATAATTATCGAATTTGCTGTCGCTGCCGTAAGAGCCGGAGATTGAACCGTTGAATTTATATCTGACGTTATAGCGAAAATCGCCGTTGAATTTCAGCCCATACTCTTCGAAATAGTCCATCGATCCTTTAAGGTCCCAATACTCCGACGCCGCCCAGTAATAACCGACATTTTGAATATACCGGGCACCGCGTTCAAAATTGCCTATTTTGAAAGGCAGAAAGCCGCTGTGACGACCGGGTTTTACCGGGAACACATAGTATGGTACGATCATGAGCGGCAGCTTTTCGATACGAAAGACCACCGGACGGGCGATGATTTTATCGCCCCGGATCATTTTCATATTCCGCGACCAGAAACTTACGCCGCCGTCTTCCCTCTCGCAAGGTATATAGACCCCATTCTTCACGTAATAGACGTCTTTTTCGACCCGGTACAGGTCCTGCCCCCGATAAAAGGCCTGTTGGTATTCTGTTTTGGATTGATGAATCAGCCCCCGCTCTGTCTCCAGGGAATATTCCATATATGAGCCGAGAAGCTCTTCAGTTCCGTCGTTCAGAATGACCGGATAGTAAACCAATCCGCTGTCGTTGACTTTGCTCGAATCATCATAGGCCAACACCAGTTGGCGGGTTGTCAGGTAATCGACTTTGGCCGCCGCGAGGGACATACTTCCACTGGCTACTTTGGCCTGTCCGGTAAGTACTATGGTCGAATCATCGAGATTGTAATCGATACGGTTGCCGCTGTAATCTATGGTGTCCACGGCCGGACCGGTCAAAGTATCGCTGGTCGATTTCTTGCCGCTTAAATATTGTCCCTCGGCTCCGCCGATAATGTTTACTACGGATAGCGACTTATCGACCAGAAATAACTTTATAGTATCACCCGAGGCATAATTCTTGACCGTTTCCTTCTCATCGATCACGGCCGGATTATAAAATGAATAAGCCTGCCTTGCAGCGATAACGGTTTTGAGATCTCCCCCGGCGAAATAGAAATCAAGATCAAGCGCTTTCAGTTCAAAATGATCCTGTTTGGATGAATCACTCTTATTGGACTCGGTGAAATCGCCATTGGCGTCGCCCATGACGGTAATCCGGTCGAGATTGCCTTTATGCGAGAAAAAGACGAGTGTATCGCCCGTGATGTAAGAATCCTTCCTTTTGGCGACCGGATTGCCGCCGAGAAGCGTCACGACGTCGTTGTTACCGTACATAATCGCCCGTTCCGATTTCGATTCGGTATCCTGCTGTCTGATTACTACGTCGCCGTCGGCGTATCCGATTTTATCGGCGGAATTGAAAGCTATCCGGTCGGCGACAATCTGAATCATGCGGGCAGTGTCTTCATAATTAACGTACAGCATCGGTCGGTTGAACATGCGGAAAATCGAGGAATCTCTGCTGAACCAGGCGTTATTGCCGACAGCTTTGAGAGAATCTATACGCGAAATTATTGTAACCTTTTTGCCGTTGGCCGTCACCGTCCGTTTGGCGATATCATAATCGATTATATCGGCGTCGATTTGATTAGCGGTGTCCTGAGCGAAGGCGTGCCCTTTAAGCTGAATGGCCTCATCCTTGATGAACATGACCGTATCGGATGAAAAAGTCCAGACGCCGTACGTGCAAACCACCGAATCTTTGACAAATATCGTGTCTTTATCATGACCGTGTATATATTCGTACGACCCATAAGCATTGAGCCGCAGCCGCTCATCCTGTGCCGATACCGTCGCGGCGACAACGGCCAGAATCAGGCAGACACACAACACACGATACCTTGTGCTACTTTGCAAGTCTCTCCTCAATTACCTTCTCAAAATCATCAAGGAATTTATCCATCCGGTTTTCATCGATATTTCCAACCTGCGCCAGAACCGGACCGCCACCACCTTTGCCACCGAATCGATCCATAAATTCGCGGGCCAGGTCGTTGGCTTTGATATTGGTACCCTCCGAACAGGCAATTATAAGCCTGCTATTGTCAGAAAAGACCGCCACCGCTTTGACTTTGTTGGCGGCCATCAGGGCCATATCTTTGACTTGATTGAAATCGTCTGAAGAAAAGCGGCGAGTCAGAAGCTTTATAACTCCGTACGCGGGTGCCTGCTCGATCATCCCGGCAAGTTCGTATTCAAACAGCTGTTTGTTCTGATGCGCTATGACCCGGCGCAGTTCCTGATTATCTCCCGTCAACCGCGATACTTTTTCGGGCAGATCGGTAAAATGGCAGGTCAGGCTCGTCGCGACCGATGTCAACACCCGGTGCTTTTCTCTATAGTCATCGAGGGCCGCACTGCCGCACAGAAACGATATGCGAAAATGTCCCCGGAGTTTTTCGGTGCCGATTATCTTGATCGGACCGACTTCACCGGTGCGACGGCAGTGTGTTCCGCCGCAAGCATTGACATCATAATCCCCGATATGCACGATTCTGAAGGCTCCTTCGCGATCAGGAATTTTGCGCAGGGGCAGATTCTTTATTTCGCTTTCATCGTAAAATTTCGGTGTGATTGACAGGTTTTTCATGACTATTTCGTTGGCCAGCCTTTCCGCCCGATCCAGTTGCTGGTCGGTCAGCTCTTCTATAGAAAGCTCGATAGTCCCAACCTCGCCGTGATTGGCGCTGATGGTGTCGACGTCCGCGGTCTTAATAAACGCCCGGGATAAAATGTGCTGTCCGGTGTGCCGACGCATATTTTCAAGGCGTCGGTTAATGTCTATTATTCCTTCAACCTCTTCGCCGACTTTAAACTGGCCCGAAGCTACAGTGTGGACTATTTCTTCCCGTTCGTCTTCGCGGACGATAACGATGTCCGAACCGTTCAATTGGCCCATGTCCGAGGGCTGTCCTCCTGCTTCGGGGAAAAAGGCGGTCTGGTCGAGGATAATCTCAAGACCGTTGTCACCCTGCTCGACGCGGAGTACAGTCGCCTCGAAGCGATCCATATAGGGATCGTCATGATAAAGTCGTTTGGTCATTTTATATGTGTTTTAGTCTATTCCCTATAGATTATACATCCCTTGGCGCGGTCGGGAAAGCATTTATTCAAAATTTAGATGAAAATAGATTCAGACCCGCGTCTATTCGAGTTTCAATTCAACTTGCTGAGGTACAAATCGCCCCGAGTGGCTGGCCCTGAAATGGCCGCCGAGATAAAACAGATACCATAATTTCTGGGCGGTCCGGGTGCCTGAGGCTATCTGAAACAGCACGAATTCAAGAAATATCCCGACCAGACCGCCTATGCCGCCGGTAACCGCCAGCGCAAGATATTCTACAATTAGCCAGATTACAACAAATGGCAGGTAGGTCACGATGTAAGCGCCGATAATTTTCGTAAACCGGGGTCTAAAAAAGTCGGCGGCGATTTTCAGGATTTCTTTGAAAGTTTTGTCGGGATCGGCGGCCAGGGCGGCACGCGCCGAGTCGGAAAAAACCGAAGCCGCCAGAAGAATCAAAAATATAATCACCAGTTTACCGAATAAAAATATCAATGCGGGCGGGCCGATCAAATTCTGGCCGAGCGCCGCGAATATATTTACGATAAACAGACCGGAAAACAGAAGCATCATATAGACAATCAGCATCAACAGCGTGATTTTGATATGTCCGAAAAACCGTCGGCCGCATTCTGTCCAGAAATCTTGCTTCGCGTCTGACAGTTTCTTTCCGGAGACGGTTATGTAATAAAGCCCTCCGTTGATAAATTGCATGACGATCAAATATAAAATCGCCGCCGCCAGCATATAGCCCGCGAAAAGACCGATGGCATCGCCCTTTTGAAGCACCAACTCAACCAGGACGGACACATCCCAGCTGCTCATCAGCGATTTCGAAAAGACGGCTTTGGACAAAGCAGCATTCGCCGTCAAATAAACCGGGACGGCCACAATCATCGCAAATATGGCTTTGAGCGAATACAACCCCAGCCAGAGCATTTTGGCGTCGATCGACTTTTTGGCGCTTTTAAAAAGGCCTTTCATCACCACCCGCCTATCAGGCTGAACATAGATTCAATCAGAAACATTATACCCGATGTCAAGCGCGCGGCGGGACGGCTGTCGGTCGTTATAGACGCCGAGTTGTTGAGCAGATCTATATCGACGGCGATTTTGTTTTCGGGATCAACGATGACCGTCTGTGCCGGATATTCTGATCTGATTTTTATCCGCTCCGAGTATTTGTCAGAATCCCAAACAAATGAAAGCGTGTCATCATTGTACAAAATGACACTATAAGCGACAGGGATAGGCATCGTTCCGGTGCGGTTCATAACAAAGTTGCTTTCGTAAGTTACTGAATCAATCTTTTGGTATGATAAATCGGACACAGAGAAATCGAAACTTTCGGACGTATTGAGCAAATAATCCGCCTGTTTTTCAATTTCAAGGCCACCGACTTTTTCCAGGAGTTCCAAAAAGGAACCGGTCGAAACTCGGTGCAAAAGGTTCTCAGTATAATATTCCTTCCAGAAAACCGATTCAAGGGAATCGCCCAGCAAATGGAAAATGGTCGCGACCGTCATAGCTCCACGGTCATAGAACGTACTGGTGTATTCAATCTCAGATGCAAACTGGTCGGCCCGGGAATTGACCGGGTTTTTGCCTTCGGTGGCCAGGGCGTTGAGCCTTTGATCGTCGGTAAACGTCGCCTTGAAACCGCCCAGAGAAATCAGATTGGCGTCGTCACCCCAGTACTTCCGGGCTATCTTCTGCGCGAAGTATTCTGAGATGGATATATCGAGCCACGGTTCCTTATTGCGGTCAGATACAATCATGGCTTTGAACCACTGATTCACCACACCTCGAATCACCAGATATTCATAATAGTGCGATAACAACGCCCCTCCGCGCGGTGAGAAGAGTGCAATTATGCCGGGATAATCCAGTTCGACCGGGCGAACGGCATTGATCAAAGCTATATTCATATCGGGATAAATATATGGACCGACATTATCATTCATATAATCAAAAGTGTAGGTGACAATATTCATCAGATCCGATTCGACGCCCGATTCGTAACCGCGATAATGAACTTTGAAGGTCACGTTAGAGTGCTGGGTGCTATCCACCATATAATTCGGTGACAAAGCCACGGCAAAGTCAGATGCCGGCCCGAACGTGTACGAATGGGTAGCCTTCCCTTCATTCGTGCTTGACTTCACCGGCCGTGTCGCTGCCGCGATAATCAGATTTTCAGGGGCAGTAAAATTGATATTGTATATATAATAGTCGCTTTCAGGGATTGCGAATTGGCTAAAATCAGGTTGCTGCCACTTACCATCACTATAAACCGCCGGGTGTGGAAACCAACCGCTAAAAAAATACTCGCCGTATGACGCCAGCAGCGCTGTGCCATATTCGGGGATGTGAGTCCGGAACCTGATTCGGAGTGTTTGCCCGGCTTTCAGCGGTTTTTCCAAATCCAAAACACCCCGGGTTTTGTTAACCGTAAATTGCCCGGATACATCTACCCCGTCAAGCAATATCGAATCAATGCTGATGGACCCGTAAAATCCGGCGGCATTCAGACCGGCTGGATTTTCGACATTCCCCGAATAATCCGGAGCGTACCGGTTGGGCGGAAGTTCCAGTTCAAGTTTGCTCGATGCAATATTGTCAGAGGCCGGAATCATTATCGTGCCGCCGATGATCTTCAGAGTTGTATCAAGTGTCGCATCGACTTTAAGCGTGTCATAAGAAAATACCGATGGTACAATCACAAGAAATACAGAAAAAAGGACCGATGTAATTCTAAGCAACATCATTAACCAGAGAGCCGATCCCTTCGATTCTGACTTCTACCCTGTCCCCCTCTTCCAGCGGAGAAACCCCTTTAGGTGTCCCGGTCGAGATAAGATCGCCGGGATAGAGCGTCATGATTTTCGATATATACGCTATCAGGGTATTGATGGGGAAAATCATGTTAGACGTGCGCGCTTCCTGTTTGAGTTCGCCATTAACGAACGTCTGAAGCTGAAGGTCTTCGTAATTGATGGTATCGATCACCCACGGACCTACCGGGCAGAAAGTATCGAAACTCTTGGCCCTCGTCCATTGCTTGTCCTTTTGCTGCAAGTCGCGGGCGGTAACATCGTTGACACAGGTAATACCGAAAACGTAGTCCTCGGCCTCGACCGCCGCCACGTTCCGGCATTCTCGTCCGATGACTATGCCCAGTTCGCCTTCGTAGTCGACCCGGTCGGATTCATCGGGCCGTACTATTGCCGCGCCGGGGCCGATAATCGCCGACGGCGGCTTGAAAAACAGCACCGGTTCTTTGGGGATTTCATCAGTCGGTCGCGCTTCGCCGACGTGCTCTTTATAGTTCAGGCCGACACAAATAATTTTAGACGGTGCTACCGGGGCGAGCAGTCTTATATGGCCGGGCTCATAGCGGCGGCCCTCGGGGGTACCTCCCCGCGCCGGGTCATCGGACAACCGCACCACGTCGCCGTCTTCATAAACCCCCCAGCCGCGACCGTCGGGGGCTTCGAACCGTATATATCTATCCATTCAGCTTTTCACCAGTTCCTTTGCGTGTTCGTATATGCACCGGGCATTGGCGTCGGGATTGTACCCCCCTTCCACTACCGAGATAATGCGCCCTCCGCTGTACTTGTTGGACACTTCGGCCAGCTTTCGGGTCATCCAGCCAAAGTCCTGCTCGGTCAATGCGAGCCCGCCAAGCGGGTCATCCCGGTGCGCATCAAATCCGGCCGAGATCAAGATAATATTCGGTTTAAAATCTTCAAGACAAGAAATAACTTTATTTTCAAAAATTTCCATGTATTCCTGACCGCCGGCGGCGATAGGCAGCGGGATGTTCAGAGTGTAACCCTGCCCCTCCGCGAAACCGGTTTCATCGGCCCTGCCCGTACCGGGATAAAGCGGACATTGATGCAGCGAAATGAACAAAACATCCGGGCGGTTATAAAAAATATCCTGAGTGCCGTTGCCGTGATGCACATCCCAGTCGACAATAGCGATTTTTTCAACGTTGTGGAAATGGACCAGTGCTTCGGCAGCGACCGAAATGGTATTGAACAGGCAAAAGCCCATGCCGCGGCCCCGAGTTGCGTGATGACCCGGCGGTCGACCGATTAAAAGCAGGCGTTGAAATGATCCTTCGACGACTTTCCCGGCGCAGGCTGTCGCGGCACCGGCCACGTTGACGGCGGCTTTATACGATCCCGGAGTGATATATGTATCCTCATCCAATCCTCCGCCACCGTTTTCGGATATTGTTTTAACCGTCGCGATATATTCAGGCGCATGCACTCTCCCAAGTATTTCCGAGGGGTCATCATGAATATCCATGAAGTCCAGATCATTGGCTATATTGGAATTACGCAGATATTCCGAGACGCCGATCAGACGGGCAGCGTTCTCGGGATGATCACCCGGATCGGGGTGCAAATCCTCATGGATTAATGATATTACGCCGACTTTCATGTAAATAGAAATATGCTACGGATTCGTTTGTGTCAAGGTTTTACAGAAAATCAGATTTCTTTCAGTTTCCAGCGGCCCCTCGAAAACCAGTATAGTATCACTATCGCTTTCAAAACCGAGGTTATTGTCAGCGACCACCACACTCCGTCGATGCCGACGTCCAGAGCAAAGCACAGGAAGTAAGCTATCGGCAGGCGGAGAATGGAGCCCGTGATGGAAACCGTCATTGGCGGAACCGTATCCCCAGCCCCGGAAAAGGCGCCTTCAAGGACGATCTCAATACCCATAAAAAGCTGCGACAGACCGAGAATTATTAAATAATCTACGGCAATGGCTATCACGGCCGGATCGGATGAAAACACTCTGGCAATCGTGCCCGGGATGCTTATAAAAAATATCGAAATTACGAACGTCTCGGCGATGATTATAGCCAGGGTGCCGTAAGCGCATTTGGCGGCCCTGTCCGGCTTTTTGGCGCCGAGATTCTGCCCGACCATCGTCGATGCCGCCGTGGAAAATCCGAACGACGTCAGAAAGGACAGCGCCTCCATGCGATTGCCGACACCCATCGCCGCCCCGGCCGCGTCGCCGTAATGGTGCACAATCTGTATTAAAAACCAGTACACTCCCACAAAAGTCAGATTCTGCACCGAAATCGGTAAACCGATTTTAAATAACTTGCCGATTAATTGAAAATCAGGTTTAATTTTAAAAATCCCGGCTAAGGGAAATCCCAGCCGATTTTTAAATATTAAAATCAAAAATATCACTAATGTAAAAAATACCGAAATGATTGTGGCCAGGGCCGCGCCGGTAACTCCCATTCTAGGAAATGGTCCGATGCCGAAAATTAAAATCGGATCTAGCACGATATTCAGGGCCGTCCCCGACGCCATCGCGATAGTCGGCGACTTGGTATCCCCGGTTGCCCGAAAGGCCGCCCCGAAAGCATCATTTATGAAGAACATAAAGACTGCAATAAAGAGCGTTCTTAAATACGAGATGCCATAACCCAGTACGACCGGGCTGGCTTTCATGAATTTCAATATGCTCGGGGTAAGAATAAATCCGATTGTGACAAAAACAGCCCCGACCACGATGGCCGTGTGAATCCCCTGCCGGAAGACATAAGCTGCTCTGGCTTCATTCTTAGCACCGATTGCCCGCGATATAAGAGCCGTCAACCCGGTGACGATTATCGAGATTACCGAAAAGGCCGTCCACGTGACAATCATCGACGAAACAATGGCATCCTGTTCAGGTGTTCCGAGCCGTCCGACCCAGAAAAAATCCGTGACGGAAAGCGCGAACTCCAGAAGCATCGACGCCACCACCGGCCACGCCAGCCTGAAAATAGTCGATACAATAGGCCCTTCAGTTATGTTTTGGACTCTTGACATTGGCAGCTATTCTAAAGGAATCAAAGTGATCGGTCAATCACTAAAATCGATATAGTACTCGAACTTAAGGTCTTCCCCTGTGGCCCATTTGAGAAGTTCCCGCCAATTATAGCGGTCGCCATAGCGGAGGCAGTTTTGAGTCAGGTATTGACGAGTAGCCGGATTATCCATGACTTTGCCATTCGTCTCTTTCATATTGTGATAAACCTGTCCGGCAACCAATAGGCCGAGCAGTTTGTTGTGCGCATCTACCGGATGCCCGGCATCATAAAGAGCCAACAGGCGGGCTTTCATATCGGGCGGCGTCATATCATAGAATATCTTATTGTATAAATCGGAGAAAAGCCCCTCGACGTCATCGACCGAACCGGTATACAGTTCTTTTTCAAGCATCGTGCAGAAGATTCTGTGTCGGAGCTTGATCAGAAGATAATATTCGTAGAAATCCCGCCAGTTTTTTAAACCTTGCTCGGAAGCCCCAAAATAGGTTTTAAGAAATTCCGGCTCGAACATGAAACGATCGAATACGTTACGGATGGCTTCCGCCCAGACTGTCGAAGACGGCTGACGGAAGAGATAGTCTTTCTGGTCAATCAGAGTTGCATATAAAGCCAGGCCGGTGTTTTCGAGAAGGCCCTCTATGGAACCCGGCGACGGGTATGTCGCCGCCTCGATCCGGACGTCATCCGGGACATGGATTATATAGGTTTTGGTCGGGCCGGTTACTCCGGAATCTGCGAAAAAGTAATAGATCGGCATTTTGTCGACATCGAACCCGGCCGATTTGCATGCCTCGTGGACGATCCTGTTTTGGTTGTCACGGTCGAGACTAATGGATATAAAATTGCGAACGCCGGGACGGTATGAAAACAGGCCCGGATTTTTCGCTTCCGGTGAATTGGATCGGTTCAAGTGTGCCTTGAAAACCGAATCGGTTTGAACGAGCAGCTGTTGGCACAGGGAATCAATATAGTCTGCGCTCACATCTTCAGTTTTCAGGACAAGGCTATAGTACGAATTATATCCCAGCCTTTTGGCGGCGATGTTTCTTTTACGAATCAAGGACAGCAGCATGTCGCCATACTTGTCGCCGCTATTTTGGCTTACAAGATATTCCGCTCGATGTAAATCGCGTCCGATGTCATAGATATAATCATTGCCTCGCCCTGCCCGGTCGGCCTTATACATCATAAGGTCAAGGGAATCATTTAATACCGCGACATCAGGATCGGTTTCAATCTGCTCGACCAATGACTGGGCATAGATGATGTCCATCTTGCGTTCAAGGACTTCATCTTTCGACGACATACGGAAATGCTCAATATTTTTCGCGACGTTCGGATCGGCCAGGAATTTATCAAGTATTTGACGATACAGTTTCAGGGAATCGGATGTGATATCGCTCTTGCATTCCCAAAGTTTTAGTCTGTACGCTGTTTCGTATTTTTCGAGGTTGCTCTCGAAGCTGCTAACGAATTCATCGGCATTGCCCCCGGTGAATTCACGTTGTTTGGCGCAGCCGAGGCAAATCCAGACCGCGACTATAGATAATATTATGTTTTTCGCCTTCATTGGCTGTCACCGTATACGATCACCGGTTTTAATATCTCATCCTTAAAATTACTTATCAATTTGGGGTAATTTTCGGCAATTATTTCGAATTTGTCAACCGTCGATCGGCCTTTCCCGCAGCGGGCCAAAATATAAAATGCCAGGGCCGCGGCTCGATTCGCGAACGGGCCGAAATCGTCGCCGTTGAGCTCGTTGATCGCCTCAATCACGAAACCATCTTCAAGCACGCCGCCTTTGACACCACACCGCCCGAGATTATCTATCGTTTCCGCAAACGGCTGGTCAAACCAGATATCCATTTCGGACAGGCCCCGCATCAGCGTGGTGCCGTCGGAGATCGCGGCCATAACCGCCACAAGAGGATAAAACTCCGCAATCGAACGGGAAACGTTGTCGGCCAGTTTGCGGCTTTTGGGTTTGGCTCCTTTTAAATTGATATCAGCCAGCGACCAGCCGGTAATATGATCCCGGTTGCTTGTCTGATGATCGGAACCACAGGTCTTAAGGTATTGCAGGTATTTGTCGAGCGAACGATTCATGTATACCGATCTCAAATTTATCTCTTTGTTTTTCAGCACAGCCCAGGTCAGCAAAGCCGATGTCTCATTAACGTCAGAGGGTACGATCAGCTCTCCGCCGGAGAGGGTCTTCGACGGTCCGAGCGTAATAAGACGGGAAAAATCGAGGTCGGCGATTTTTTTGCGCTTTCGAGGATCGTGCGGGTCCTGCCGCCACTCCAGTTTGGCATCGCGAATTTTTATATCACCGTTCAGGAAGTTGGCAGTCGCTTCCAGCCAATCATCGGTTTTATATTCTTCTTCAACTATAATCGAACAACCCGATGATAATCCGTACATCAGAAGACACACCTTCTGGTATGGCAGCGCACTTTTCAATCTGATTTGAATCGGAGCCGGAGAATTTTGCCGAATTACTATAACGCCCCGGCACGAGGAATCTTCACTGCAATGAGCCGGATCGAAATGCGATATATCGAGGCCTTCTCTGTTGAGCATCATTACGAGATTGTCGACCGCATCGGGATTGATCTCGCCCTCGTATTCGATAGTACATTCGACATTTTTCCCGACCATAAGCCCGATAGCCAGAGATAACGATAAAACACTTCCTTTGATTTTATAATACCGACCATTTTCGTCCGGACCGAATTCGGCGTAATTAATCACAATGGCGGATTCGTACTTTTCGACATCGACTCCAACCGAGACCAAAAATTCCACGGTTTTTCCCGTGTCATTGCCGGCGTTGTAATTTTTCAGCGTTAACGGACCTTCCGCCAATGTCCCCAAAAACAGAGCCGCCTGAGTAATATTATAATCGCCGTCAAGTTCCAATTTATCGGGCAGGTTCTTTATCGAATATATCTCTTGATTCATAGTACTACATCTCTTCCGGAGCTTCCATGCCGAGCAATTGCAGGCCCTCGTTGATGACAATCTTCACCGCTTCGACCAGAGCCATTCTGGCCGCCGTAGCGGATTCGTCTTCTGAGATTATCTTTATAATTCTCCCCTCATCGTCTTTCATCTGATAAATGGAATTATACGCCGAGGCCAGTTCCAGCAGGTACGAGCTGATCACGAACGGCTCGCACGCGGTGGCTGCTTCTTCGACTACCTGCGGAAAGCGATGAAGAACGTGCAGGACGCGGTTTTCCTCGGGCTGATTAAAGAATTTGCAGTCTATGTCCGTTGATATTTCCCGACCATATTTTCGCAGCAGTGAGCATAGACGGGCGTGGGTGTACTGCAAGTAAGGTCCCGTTTCTCCCTCAAAACTGAGGACAGCGTCCCAGTCGAAATTGACATCGATATGTTTCCGTGTGGATAGGTCGGCGAAAATCACGGCACCGGTACCGATCATGCGGGCCGTGCGGTCGATATCTTCGAGATCGGGATTTTTCTCGAGTATAATTTTACGGGCCAATTCCGCCGCCCGATGAAGCACATCTTTTAAAATCACGATGTTGCCCTTACGGGTCGACATCGCCTTATCGTTAAAACGAATCCACCCGAACTGCACGTGCTCCAGGCGATTCGACATGCGTTCGTTTTCGGACACATTCTCCGCTTCTTCCAGAAGTTCGACTACTTTGAAGACCTGCTGGAAATGCACTCTCTGCGCCGCGTTAACGACGTACAGCGCGCGGTCGAATTCAAATTCCTTCCAGCGATAAAAGATACCGGCCAGATCGCGGGTCGCGTACAGAGTAGCTCCGTCGGCCTTGGTCAGAAGACACGGTGGCAGGTTGTACTCATCCAGATTTATAACCAATGCTCCGTCAGATATTTCTGTCAACCCGGCCGACTTAAGACGCTCGATAGCGGCGTCCATTTTATCGTTATAAAACGATTCGCCGGTATAATAATCGAACGTGATTCCGAGTATATCGTACGTCTTCTGAAATTCTTCGAGCGACAGGTCAACGAATTCTTTCCACAGTTCGGCTTCTTCCTGGCTGCCGCTTTCGAGTGCTTTGAACGCCTCGCGCGCTTTATCAGACAGGTCGGGACTGTTTTCTTCTTCCTTGTGAAAACGAACGTACAGCTCATTAAGTTTCTCAATCGGGTCATCTCCCAGACCTTCGCCTCCCCACATGCGATAGGCTACGATCAATTTCCCGAACTGGGTCCCCCAGTCGCCGAGGTGGTTAATCCCGACCGGCGTGTAGCCGAGTTTTTCAAACACCCGGTACAGACAGGCACCGATTGCGGTCGAACGTAAATGCCCGACGCCAAACGGTTTGGCTATATTAGGCGAAGAATAATCTATGACGATAGTTTTGTCCCGACCCATGTCCGATGAACCAAATTCTTCTCTCTCGTCGAGCACTTTGCTCAATACAATCTTGGCCAGAGCGTCCGGGGCGAATTTGGAATTATTAAAACCGCCTTTTATGCTGTACTCGAGCGGGAATTTATCGGAATTTGGCGCAACTACGGCTTTTTGAGCTTCCAGGAGTTTCTTATTTAATTCGATCGGATTTGCGCCCCATCGTTTGGCCGTCTCGAACAACGGAAAAGCGTAATCACCCATCGACGGATCTTTCGGCCTTTCGATTTTTCCATAGACCTTCAAAGCGTCGAATTCGGGGTCATCCGGAAAATCCCGAAACCTGTCCTTGAAAGCCTCGCGGAATGCCTGGGCCGTTAATTCGGCCACAATATATTTTAGTTCGTCTATTGTCATTTATCCATATTCTCATTGTAAAATTCTATATTGTTGCCCTTAAGTGCGATACTGAACAGAATTTTATCGTGCAGGTTTTTTTCAAGTTCAATTTCAAGACCGAACAAAATTTGTTTGGCCGTCTGTTCCGGGTTCATACCGGTCTTTTCGCAGTAGCCGCGCACGTTAAAAGCCAAACCGGACTTCACGGCGCTAAGATTTCCGATAAAATCAGCTATCGTTGTGCCATCAATATTCTTATCGGGATACTCTTCCCTCAAGAGGTGATGAATCTCCCGCGCGATTTCCTCTTTGTTCAGTTTGAATTCATTCATGCCTCAATACCTGCAAAATCTATCGCAAAACCGGAACCGGTTCTCCGCTCGTAGTTGCGGAAATAAAGATAATATAATAACGACGATAATATGTAAAGCACAATAGTTATCATAAACGGCAGCGAATAGCCGTATTTTTCGATCAGCCAGCCTCCCACGGACGCCGAAACCATCCACGAGCCGGTCCAGGCCAGCATAAGCATCGCGTTGACAATCGCGTGTTCCGATTCGCTGACCACCTCCATGCTGAAATTGGTTCCGATTGGCTGTCCGAGATTCATAAGGGCCCCGCGCACCAGAAAGGCGAAAATGGCGATACCGAGATCGCTCGTATAAGCCAGCAGCAGCATGAACGGAATCGAGGAAAGCTGTGTCCAGACGATGGTTCGGACCATGCCTATTTTGCGCACCAGAATCGGTCCGGCCATAATCCCGATCAGCATCGTGCTGTTGGCGATAAAATAAAACAGGCCGATTTTATTGGGCGGCTGATTAAACTGATCGCGAAAATAAATATTCAGAAACGGTATGATCAGCCCCGCCCCGGAACCGACAATAAAGTACGGCAAAAAAAGTTTGAAATACAGGCCGGCGCGACGCTTTAACAATAACCGGGTGGATTCTGTTTTTCCATTTTCCTCTTTAGGATCGGTCGCTTTAATCATCAGAAACGGAATCAAAGCCAGAAAACCAAGAAAGACCGCAACCGCGAATGTCCATCTGTATGCGGCCACGATATCCCCGACCAAAATCTCGAACTGCGGCACCAGCCAGCCGAAAATGAGAGAACCGAACATGCTGGCAACGATGGCCACACCGAAAGCGCTGGAAAAAATATACGTGCGTTCTTTGTGCGTCGAGTTGCGCATAAAAAACGGAGCTGATGCCACACGGTAGAACGTGGCCGCCATCCCGGACACGAAGACAATCAGGAACAAATATCCATTTACCGGCAGCCATGTCATGAAAATGACGGCTGCACCATAAAGCATTATCGTGACAATCAATATCGGTTTCAAGCGGATTCTACGCAATAGAAAGGCCGCGGGGATTGTCGCCGCCGCCATCCCGACCGCACCGCCGGAGAGCATATTGCCGATAAAGGATTCGGTCGCCCCCTGTTCTCTTAAGTACAGGTTGAACAGCAGTTGATATGCCGCAAAAGTCAGCCCGGCAAAAAATGAACCCCATAAATACAGACGGGCGTTTCTCGAAAACAGTTTCAGATGGGCCCAATAATCGGCAGCCTGAAATTTTATTTTGGCATTAAAGGCATTCATGGAAGACAACCCGTCCGCGGAGACTTTTATTTTCCGTCGTAATGATAAACACCCTGGCAGACAAACCGCGCGGGACCGGTTAGAAATATATGGTCATCGCGTTCATTCCAGTCGATAAACAACGATCCCGATGGAAAAACTATTTCGGCCTGGCGCCTGAGCACGCCGCTTATAACTCCGGCCACCGCCGCCGCCGCAGCTCCGGTGCCCGATGAACCCGTCGCACCAGCTCCGCGCTCCCAGTCGTTGACAATCGCTTTGCCGGAATTGACGACCTTAACGAATTCCACGTTGGTTCGATTGGGAAAATCCGGGTGGTTTTCGACGTGCTCGCCCATAGTCATCCAGTTGAAATCGAGGTCATCGACAAATATGACGCAGTGCGGATTGCCGACAGCCAGAGCCGTCACCGGGATGTTCTGACCGAGGATTTTTATGGGCTGGTTGATATGATATTTGAATTTTGATTTCATCGGGACTTTGGCGGTATCGAAACACGGCTCGCCTATATCCACCCTTATCTCAGACAGGCCTTTGGCATGGCGGATAATATTCGCCTCGGAAATACCTTCGGTATTTTCGATAGAAATGGATTTACTTTTTTTCTTATTCTCACGCAAATAGGCCGCAACACAACGTAATCCGTTGCCGGATTTCTCGGCCCAGCTTCCGTCGGAGTTGAACAGGTCCATAGTGCAGTCGGCCTTACGGCTGCCGGTCAAAACCAATATACCGTCGCCACCGACGCCGAAATGCCGGTCGCACATCGTCGCCGCCAAAGCGTTGTAATCTATGCCGCCGGTATTCTTGCCGATCAGGTCGATGATAAGAAAATCATTTCCCAATCCGTGATATTTATAGAATTCGATTTTTTTCATGAAGGATAAAATAGCTGTTCAAGACGGGTTGTAAAGAAATTAAATTCAGGACGGGATGGCTTCCGGCTTTAACAGCTTAATTAAGCCAAACGACAAAATCGCCATGAATAGGGTAATATTGCAGTGAACGATTAAGTCATTGATTCTAATAAGATATGTGCTGACGCCGATCATGGGCGAGAGAAACAGCAGAATCGCAAGGATAATAATACCGATTTTTTGAATTTTCCGTTTATAAAGCCTCGCCAGCAAAATGCCCACACCCACGCCGGCGAGAATCGAAATGATTATATTCGTTAACGAAAACCCGCTTTTCCAGATCCAATCGATAAAAAACATATTGCCCTCCCTGCTTAATTAAGTCCCGGCAGGTGTTTAACCCGCCGGGAATATACCGGTAAGGTTTACGGCATATTTTTAAGAAAAACTTTGCCCAGCTTTTGGATCGCGATGGTCAGAGTTTCCAATGACGCATTCGAGAAATTCAGCCGGAAAGTCCTATCGCCCCGGCCGTCCGGGAAAAACGGATGGCCGTATACGTAAGTAACCTTCTCTTTCACCGCTTCTTCTAGCAGCTTCGAAGCCGACATTCCTTCAGGTAGTTCGCACCAAAGGAACAGACCGCCTTCGGGCCGAGTAAACGTCACTTCCTCGGGGAAACTGTTTTCGATCTCTTCGATCATGCGATTGCGCTTGGCGCCGTAATTTTCAATCAGGTCCTGAATGTGGGCCGGAAGTTTGCCCGATTCGAGGTACTTGTGCATCACGAACTGTGCGAACGAACCGGTATGAAGATCGGTGCCCTGCTTGACCTTCTCGAACATGCGGATGATCTTGTCCGAGCAGTTCATCCAACCGATCCGGAATCCCGGCGCCACGATTTTCGAAAATGTCCCGAGCGAAATGACGGCATCGCCGCCGATGGCCTTAAGAGTCGGCACCGGTTTTCCGGCAAAGCGAATTTCACCGTAGGGGTTGTCGTCGATAAGCGGAATGTTGTGCTTAACCGCTATCTCAACCAGGGCGTGGCGACGATCCTCGGACATGGTGATACCGGTCGGGTTCTGGAAAGTCGGCACGCTGTAGATGAATTTCGGCTTGTACTTCAGGATGGCTTTTTCTACCTGGTCGATGAGCATGCCATCGTGATCCATATCAATCTGGGCATAGCGGCAATTATAGTAATTGAATGCCTGAAGAGCGCCGACATAAGTCGGGCTTTCGCAAATCACATAATCGCCGGGTTCAAGAAAGGCACGCCCGAGAATATCCAGCCCCTGCTGAGAACCGCTGGTAATGAGGAGGTTTTCAGGTTTTGTCGGGATACCCAATTCGGTTTCCCGTTTCGCCAGAGATTCTCTCATCTGCGGGACACCCATGGAGAATGTGTACTGCATCGAAGTCGACTGGAACTCGTCGATAGCTTTTATTGTGGCTTCTTTCATGTCCTCGATCGGAAACATCTCCGGGGCAGGATATCCTCCGGCAAGTGAGATCACACCCGGCTGCGATGAGAACTTGAGTATCTCGCGGATAATCGAAGTACTCATATTCACGACCTTGTCGGCAAAGAGCCACTTTTCCGGGGCCGCAGTCATTTCTTCCTCCAGGACAGTATTTTTATTCATGAAAATATCCCTTATATTTTGAATTAATCCGTGAGAATTATAATAAAAAGGATAAAAAAGTCAATATAAAGACAGCTACAGCTTGGTTCCGGCGAGCTTGACTATCGAATCACCGTAACGGTCGCGCAGTTTGTCGACCGCGGCATTGACATCGTGCTGTTTGTCGAGCCGGACGTTGCCGAGTATGTCGAGTTGTTCGGTTATGATACGCTTCTCAAGATGCGACACTTTCACTCCCAGAAGACGGACAGCCCTTTTGAGTCCGAACTCTTTGGGTATCAGCTTACGGGCGGTTTCGAAAATCGTCTTGCCCTGATCGGTCGGACATTTCAGCGACCTGTCTCTGGTAATCGTATTGAATTTGGAGTCGCGTACTTTTACGGTGATCGTCCTGCCCACGTAACCGTACTTGCGCATCCGCCTTGCTACCCGGTCCGACAGCCACAGGACGGTCGAATATATCTTTTCGATATCGGTCAGATCGTAAGCCAGGGTCGTCTCGTGCGACATCGACTTGTCTTCCGGAATTGTATATTCATCGTGCACTATCCCGGTATCCATGCCGCGCGCCACCACCGACAGCCAGTTCCCGTTTTTGCCGAAATACGCTTCGAGCTCTTTGTCTTTTTTTGCGGCCAGTTGACCGATGGTGAAAATCCCGATTTTATTCAGCGAATTTTTGGTGCTCTCCCCGACTCCCCACAGATGATTAACCGGACGATCGTAAAACAGCTTCTTGAAATCCTCGCGGTCGATGATGGTCAGGCCATCGGGTTTGTTTTCCCCCGATCCCATTTTGGCCAGGAGCTTGGTCGGGGCGATGCCGACCGAGCAGGTCAGACCCATCCTATCTTTGATTTCCCGTTTCATTTGCAACACCAGATTTTCAGGGGTACCGAAAATTCGGTAACACCCTGTAATATCCAAGAAGGCTTCATCGACCGAAAACGGTTCGACTATCGGAGAGTAATTGTCGAATATGGCCTGAAGACACGATGAGGCGTAGATATAGGCGTTGAGCGACCCGGATATAATTATCGCCTGTGGACAGAGCTTCTTGGCTTTGGCCATCGACATCCCCGAATGTACCCCGAACTTACGGGCTTCATACGAACATGTCGACACCACCGAGCGAAATTTCGGGTCGCCGCCGACAATGACCGGTTTGCCTTTGAGACCGGGGACATTGCGCTCTTCGAGAGCGGCGAAAAAGGCGTCCATGTCGACGTGCATAATGACCCGGTCCCAGTCGCGGGTTTTGTCTATTCCACCCATATTTTGCTGATAATCCAACTCGTCTGACGTTCGTCGAACGTGAGCTGGAAGAAATTCGAGGAGTTGTCCACCACCGCGTAATGGTGCACTTTGTACGCCCCGATATCGGTTTTCCAGTCGCCGGTGATTTCGCTTATTTTATATGTCCGGCCGTTCCAGCGAAAGCGCACCGGTTTCATTTTATGATTTTCGAATAACGCGATCACATCGACCGGCTCATCCATATCCTGATACATTTTTTGTCACCACCCATCAATGCGATCGAAACAACTTCGAACCTATAACAGGCGTATCCTCACGCCTTGTCTTATCCTTTGTGTTGTAATCAATGGCCCATTACACCTCGCCGCCCCTCCTGCGTTGTGCCCGGTGGGTCCTCAGACTTCGCCGCCCCTCCTGCGTTGTGCCCGGCGGGTCCTCAGACCCACCGGGTCTTCGTCACTTTTCATCAAATAACCCCTCGCCGACGAAAAGCCATAATCTTCCGCTTTGCTTACAATACCAGCTTTGACAGGGTTGTTGTGTAAATATTTTAATTTCACCCAGAAAATTTTGTCCGAAGAAATTGTAACTTCATCGAAGCCTCGTTCCCAGAATTGAAAGGTATCGTTTTGACGAAAGGAATTGATATTTACCGGAAGCTTGTCGCAAAGACGAGTTCGAACCAAATGTGTAAAATATTTTTTTATATCTCTAATGAGGTCAGAGATATTTGCCGAAGAATCCACCTCAACCAGTAAGTGAATATGGTCCGGCATGATAACATACCCATGTAACAGGCATTTTTCACCGTCACAATAATGTCTTAAATTTAAAAGGAATTCTTCTGCGCAAATTTTACTTTTAAAAACAGGGATATGCTTATAGACCCCAAATGTGACGAAATGGATTCTACGATCCGATCTTATTCTGATTCTCTTAGGCATATTCTTTGGCGGCGGGTCTGAGGACCCGCCGATCACAACGCTGGGAGTTTACTCTAAACCATTTTGATTTTTCGCAATACCAACACATCTTGTGTACCAGGTGTTATACCCGGTGGACTTTCAGACTTCGCCGTTCCCCTGTGTTGTGCCCGGCGGGTCCTCAGACTTCGCCACTCCCCCTG
>CAZMWI010000019.1:4422-27270 GCA_964569945.1 uncultured Ignavibacteriaceae bacterium | reverse complement strand
GCGGGGGCAGGATTTGAACCTGCGACCTTCGGGTTATGAGCCCGACGAGCTACCAAACTGCTCCACCCCGCGATCAGATTCACCAATATATCAATACAAACGCCGTTGTCAAGACAATACCGTAAAAATGATAAGTCGTTGGGATATTAGTCGGTTAGGACCGTAATTCAATCCTTAATGCGATTTTGTCGCAGAAGGTTTACCGATGAAATGAAAGTCGTGTTGAAAGCCCTTTGGATAAAATGCAAAACCAAAGGTACTTATACCTTATTCAATATTCCGCGCAGGCTGTTCAGGCGATCGGCTGATTGCACTGAAGTTAAATCAATCAGAATCTTCGGGCTTTCTGCCAGTTGAAATTCCATCGGAAAACTCACCGCCTGACGCCAGGCCTCAACCTGTTTGCGGTCGAATTTTTTTGCGCCGGCGAAAATCAATTCGACCTTACCTCGTCTAAATGCGACTTTGATAATTTCATTGGCCCATGCGGAAATTCGCACCGCAGCGGCTTCGAACAAATTTGTAGTTGCATGTGGCAGCCGTCCGAAACGATCCTCAACCTCGTCGCGAATCCGCTCGATTTCATCGAGCGTCCTGGCACCGGAGATCTTTTGGTACACGTCAACCTTCTGTTGATTGATCGTGATATAACTTTCCGGGATCAGCATTTCAATATCGGTTTCGAGCTTCGTATCCGGCGTCCCGAGCACTCGTTCACCCTTGAGCTCGGCGACCGCTTCTTCGAGCAGCTTGGTATAAAGATCGAACCCGACCTCTTCAATAAATCCCGACTGCTGCGGCCCGAGGATATTCCCCGCCCCGCGAATTTCGAGATCTTTCATGGCCAGTGCAAATCCGCTTCCAAGGTCGGCATGGGTTTCGATTGCACGGAGACGCTTGCGGGCGTCGTCGGTCAGCAGGCGATAGGTCGGTGTTAGAAGGTACGCGAAAGCACGTTTGGTGGATCGTCCCACTCGACCGCGAAGCTGATACAATTGCGCCAGGCCGAATCTGTCGGCACGGTTGATGATTATAGTATTAACCGAGGGAATATCCAATCCCGATTCGATGATGGTCGTCGATAATAGTACATTGAACCGGCCAGCGAGAAAGGCCAGCATGATACCCTCGAGCGACCGCTCGTGCATCTGACCGTGCGCAATACCTATCTCCACCTGCGGCATTAATTTCTTGAGATAACGATACATCGCGTCAATTGTCTGAACTCGGTTATGCACGAAAAACACCTGTCCGCCGCGGTCAATCTCACGGAGGATTGCTTCGGCGACCGTTTCCGGTTCGAACTCCCTGATCTCGGTTATAATTGGCAGACGGTCCTTCGGGGACGTATTGATCAAGGACATATCCCGCACGCCTGTCAACGACATGTGCAATGTCCTCGGTATCGGTGTGGCCGTCATGGCGATTGTATCGACCGTCGCTTTAATCTTGCGAATCGTTTCTTTGTGTTTGACCCCGAAACGCTGCTCTTCGTCGACAATCAACAGCCCCAGGTCTTTGAAGCATACGTCCTTGGACAACAAGCGATGCGTCCCGATAATTATTTCGATTGTGCCCTTCGATAAATCCTCGAGAATCGCCGTCTGTTCTTTGCGCGTCCGGAAGCGCGAAAGCATCTCAACTTTTAACGGGAAATCCTTCAGCCGTTCGTTGAACGTTGTCAAGTGTTGCTGGGCGAGAATAGTCGTAGGTACAAGAACCGCCACCTGTTTCCCGGCTTCGACCGCCTTGAACGCGGCTCGTATTGCCACCTCAGTCTTGCCATAACCGACATCCCCGCAGACAAGTCTGTCCATCGCCTGTGGTCTTTCCATGTCCATTTTAATTGCATTGATCGCTTTTAGTTGGTCGGGAGTTTCTTCATATTGAAACGATGCCTCCAGTTGCCTTTGCCAGGTCGTATCGGGGCCGAACTGACAGCCCGGTCGGGTCTTGCGTTCGGCATAAATTTTCAAAAGCTCTTCGGCCATATCGGCGATGGCCTTCTTGGTCCGGGCCTTGATTTTCTCCCAGGCCGTGCCGCCCAGTACGGAAAGTTTCGGCGCGGCATCCTTTCCGGCGTACTTGGAAACGCAGTTAAACTCTTCGATAGGTACATACAGCTTGTCGCCATTGGAGTACTGAAGGTGCAAGCAATCTCTCGGTCCACCGCCGACTTCGATCGTGACCAATCCAATATACCGTGCGATGCCGTGTTCCGAATGCACCACAAAATCGCCCTTTTCGAGACTGGTGTAGTTCTGGATAGCAACGCCTTCCTTGAATTTCTTGCGCCGTACACGACGGAAATACCGTCCGAAAATCTGATGATCAGTCAGAACCGCCATCTTGTACTTATCGCAAACGAAACCGCCTTTGAGCGGCGCCACTTCGATAGGTACATCCGAGCCGTCGCGGACCTTGTCGGCAATCAGCTCGCCCAGACGTCCGGCCTGTCCGGAATTGTCGGCGGCGACCAGGTGGCGAATCCCCTTAATCCGAAACTCGCCGATTATGTTATCCAACCAGTCGAGGCGGGAACCGAGCGCCGGATGATCCTTGCATTCGAAATCTATATACTCAATAGAACTGTTCCTGAACGGCGTGTGATCGAGACGATAATTGCGCTCGATTGCCGCCTGCACTTTCTCGAAATTTATGTAGTATTCGGAAACTTCGGGCGGCGAAATCATACGGTCGAGAATTCTTTCGCGGTGGCGTTCGGCGGTTTCATATATATCTTCCGAAACACCTTTGATATGCTCGTAACCGCCGAGATAATATATGCATCCGTTATCCATAAAATCGGTCATACAACCGGCTTCGACTCCGAACGCACCGGCCAGCCATTCCAGGCCGGGAAGGTCGGGATCGTTTAAATATCGCGCCCGTACCAGGTCGGCATCATCTTCCGGGAGATTGGATATATAACCTTCGACAGTTTCCTGAGTAATAGGCACCTCGCGGCGGGGGAGAAGCAGCACTTCGTCGAGTCTGCCGGTCGTACGCTGCGACGTAACATCAAAATGTCTTATGGTGTCAATTTCATCCCCGAAAAACTCGACCCGTATCGGATAGTCGAAGCCGGGCGAGAAAAAGTCGACCAATCCGCCGCGAAGAGAAAAATCGCCGATCTCTTCGACCAGCGTCTCGCGGTTGAATCCCATCGCCACCAGCTTGGCGGCCAGATCGTCGATGTCCATCTCCTGACCGGCCTTAAGATGCAGCCGCTCTTTGTCGAACGTCGCGCGGCTGATGGTCGGTTCGATCAGCGCCTCGATCGATGTCACCACTATTTCGAGCGAATCGGACAGAAGCGACGACAGTGTATGCAGTCTTTGTCCGGTGACCTCGGCGGTGGGCGAACGAAACTCGTATGGTACACACCGGCGGGCTGGAAAATGGCCGATCTTCTTATTGTCGTGCAAAAAAGACAGATCGTCAAAAAGATCGGCGGCGGCATCCGAATCGGCCATAACAGCGATGATCGGCTTGTTCGTCTTTTGGGCCAGTTCGGACAGCATGATGGCGTTGGCCGATCCCGCCAGCCCGGCAATCGTAATCAATTCCGAGTTTGCGCCGGAAAGTCGATTGACCAATTTCTCAAACGGCTCAGTTGTGCCGAACTCGGCCACAATCGTCGCCAGATAGCCTTTATCTTTTTGTATTACAAGCGGCATATATAAATTTATCCAAGCACAAAAGCCCCACTCGGCGTGCGGGTGGGGTATGTCCGATTCTTTTCTTTCTTTATCGGTTTCAAGTTACTCAATTAATACGTTTTGGCAATTATATTTTTATCAAAAATCGCCGTTTTTCTTGACTTGGCTGCAATATTTCGTTTTTTGCTATCCTGTAAATGCAGGTATGAGACAAATATGAACGATACGTCTTTCAAAGGATACAAAGGCCGGGCGCTCGAAGCGCTCAAATCCCACGGTGGACGGGTATGGGCCAGCGTGACGCTCAAAACCGACCGGGGCGATTTTTCCGGAGTAATCTTACCACGTTCCGAAACTGCCGACGGCGATCACATCGTCCTGAAGCTTTCGACCGGCTACAATATCGGAATTCGCGCCGACCGGATTCTTGATATAAAAGAAAACAGCTTCAAAGAAGCGATCTATAAAATTCCCGAAAAAGAATTCCCGACGTCACCGGATAAACCGGCGGTAACCCTGCTCGGGACCGGCGGAACCATCGCCTCGCGGCTGGACTATCGCACTGGGGCGGTGATACCGGCCTTCACGCCGGGCGAACTCTATGGAGCCGTTCCGGAACTGGCTGACATCTGCAATCTTGAAACCAAAAAGCTCTTCGGCGTCTTTTCCGAGAACATGGGACCGGAGCAGTGGAAGACCCTGGCGGTCGAAATCGGCAAAGAGATCAAGAAAGGCGTCGGGGGGATAGTGATCGGCCACGGCACCGATACTATGCACCACACGGCGGCGGTTTTGTCGTTCATGGTGCAGAACAGCCCGGTACCGATTGTTATGGTCGGGTCACAGCGTTCGTCGGACCGGCCGTCGTCCGATGCCGCTTTCAACCTCCGCTGCGCCGCCTACACCGCCGGACACTCGAACATCGCCGAAGTTATGGTTTGCATGTTCGGCCCGACATCCGATGAATACAATCTCCTGCATCGCGGCACGCGGGTTAGAAAGATGCACTCGTCATACCGTTCGACCTTCCGCACCATCGGCGATATACCGATCGCCATGGTGACCCCTGAAAAAGTGACCCCGATCATGTCATCATACAAGTATCGCCGCGACGACCGCGACGTCGACGTCAACGCCGTGTTCGAGGAAAAAGTTACTATCGTGTACTATTATCCCAACATGCAGCCGGACATAATCGAGGCGCTGATCGACAACGGCTACAAGGGAATCGTTATCGCCGGAACCGGGCTGGGGCATGTCAACAAGCCGCTCTACCCGGCGCTCAAGAAAGCCCACGAGAAGGGCATCGCTATCTACATGACCGTGCAGACGCTGTGGGGTTACGTGCAGATGTACGTCTACGATACCGGGCGCGACATGATGGAGCTGGGTGTCGTTCCGGCCGAGAACATGCTGCCCGAGGTGGCTTATGTCAAACTGGGGTGGATTTTGGCGCAGACGACCGATCCGGCCAAAGTGCGCGAGATGATGCTGGCCCCGATCGCGGGGGAGATAACCGAGCGCGAGCCGTTCGACGGTTATTTGATTTTACAGGGCGGCATCCCCGAAGTCGAAGAGTTCATCAGCAAACAGTACAGATAATTCTTGATCTTGGTAGGTCAGGAGCCGTGTGCTCCTGACGTCTTTCTGACTAAAGTAGATCTTGGTAGGTCGAAACCCCTGCCGAAGGTCCTTCGCGAAGCGAAGGAGGTTTCGACATCTTCTTACTTTCTCGGACAAGGCAAATTGTTGGTCCTAAGCACAGCTCCCGTTTCTGCATCTATTATTTTTCTGCTACAATCAGTTTCCAACGGATAATTTTCTGGCAAAGGATACGCAAAAGTATTTTCTACACCCCGCATATATATTATCCATACCGGGCGTGTTCCATTTATTAAACTCGATCTACTGGAACAATTTACATAATTTACAAATATGCTAGGCGCAAATAACGACACCTTTTTACACTTGATCAACGCTTCGTAGAGGCTCACTTTTGGCATTTCTTCCGGAATATCATGGTAAGTCTCTTTTATTTGTCCTTCCGCTTCCTTACTTTCGGGCTCCTTATAAACATCATTCGCTAAAGCCATAATGTTTATTTTGCCTTTTAAGAACCTACCATTTTTATCAATATATATATCTATTCGCTTGGCATAAATCTCTTCTTTTGCATAGTCAACATTGTCATAATCGAATATTACGCTATCCAGATGCACTTTCCACGCCTCTTTCCCGTTAATTTGAGGCGCGAGATATGGAGTCGTGGAATCTACCATAACAATTGCGCTGACCATCGAGTCTGCATATTCTTTCGTCAATAATGAATCAAGTCTTCGTAGGTCAAGCCCACTTGGGGCTTGACATCTTTTTGAATGCCGGATTATCCCAAGACTTCCCGAATTACCCCCCCCAACACATCCGCCGCATCTTTCAAAATATGCTCAGTGTGGGCGGTGCTGATAAATCCTACTTCATACGCCGACGGCGCCAGATAGATCTCTGCCTCCAGGGCCTTATTAAATATTTGCGCATACTTTTCTGTACAGGCAGGATCAATATCTGCAGCCCGCGACGGCACTTTCTCCTGCAGACAAATCCAGAATATCGACCCAATTGAGACGATATTAACCGGCAAATCCGAAGTCTTATTCTTCAACTCACGAACAAAAGCTTTCGTCGCTTTTTCAGTCTTATTCCAGCCGTCATTGCGTTCCAGAAGCTCCAGCGTCGCCCAGCCGCAAATCATCGCCAGCGGATTGCCCGACAGCGTCCCGGCCTGATACACCGGCCCGTCGGGTGCCAGACGATCCATAATATCGGCCCGTCCTCCGAACGCCCCGACCGGCAGCCCGCCACCGACAACTTTGCCATAAGTACACAAGTCCGGTTTGATATCGTAATATTCACTCGCCCCGCCGGGCGCGACCCGAAATCCCGAGATCACTTCGTCGAAAATCAACAGCGATTTATTCTGTTTGGTTATGTTCCGAAGAAACTGTAAGTATTCTCCCGACTGCAAAAGTAATCCGTTGTTCGCCGGGATCGGTTCGATTAGGACCGCCGCAATTTCCGAATCGTACTTATTGAACAATTCCTCTACCGCTTGCTTGTCGTCGAGTGGTGCCACCAGCGTATGTTTCGCGAAATCCTGCGGGACTCCGGCCGACGACGGAATCCCCAGCGTCGCCAGGCCCGATCCGGCCGAAACCAGGAGATAATCGCTGTGGCCGTGATAACATCCCGAAAACTTGACAACCTTGTCGCGTCCGGTAAAGCCGCGCGCCAGCCGTACCGCCGACATAACCGCTTCGGTGCCCGATGACACGAACCGCAGCTTTTCGATGTGCTGACAAAGCTGTTTTATTTTTTCAGCCAGATAAATTTCATTTTCGTGCACGGTGCCGAAACTGGTGCCGAGCGCCGCTGACGATGTAATCGCTTCGATAATTATAGGATGAGCATGTCCCAGAATCAGCGGTCCCCAGCTGCAGCAAAAATCGAGATACTGGTTGCCATCGACGTCGTACAGGTACGCCCCCTCGCCGCGATCCATATAGATCGGCGTCCCACCGACCGCTTTATATGCCCGCACCGGCGAATTGACGCCCCCGGCCAGGAGTTCCCGGGCCTTTTCAAACAGTTCGGCCGACCGCTTGCGTTCGTTCATTCAAGCCATCCGTTTTTTAAAGCGTCGCGTAGGTGATAGGTCAGCACCATGTCGGCCCCGGCCCGGAATATGGACGTAAGATTTTCAAGCACCAGTCTCTTTTCTTCGGCCAGACCCTGCTTCGCCATGATTTTCGCGGCACTGTACTCGCCGGAGACATTGTACGCCGCCACCGGAACCGGCGAATTGTCTTTGAACGTCCTGATAATATCGAGATAAGCCAGCGACGGTTTCACCATGACGATATCGGCGCCTTCTTCAAGGTCGAGTTCGAGTTCGTACAATGCCTCGCGCGCGTTGCGGAAATCCATCTGGTACGACGACCGGTCGCCGAACTGCGGGGCACTCCCGGCGGCATCACGAAACGGACCGTAATACGCCGACGCATATTTCGCGGTGTAAGCCAGGATAATTGTATCCGGCAAAGAATTACCTTCCAGCGCCTGACGAATATGCCCGATCCGGCCGTCCATCATATCCGATGGCCCGACACAGTCCGCACCGCACCGGGCGTGGGCGATGGCAATCTCGGCCAGACGGTCCAGGGTTTTATCATTGTCGATCTCTCCATTGGTAATAATGCCGCAGTGCCCCGACGACGTGTACTCACACAAACAGATATCGGTCGCCACAAAGATATTGTCGCCATACTGATTTTTGAGTTCGGTCGTAACCTGCAACACCGGGTTGGATGGATCATCGGCCATCGACCCGGTGTCATCCTTTTTATCGACCACCCCGAACAGCATGATTTTGTTGATACCCAGATCGAAATCGGCTTTGAAAAGCTCAGTGAATTTATCGGCGGGGTCGCGATATATTCCGGGCATCGATTCGATCTCAACCCGGTTAGCACCTTTCTCCGTGACGAAATACGGCATGATCATTTTATGAGGATCGAGCCGGGTTTCCGCGGCAAGGTCGCGGATTGTTTTAGTCCGCCGAAGACGGTGGGGACGATTGCTAATGTCCATTTTGTATCATCTCCAGTATTCTGTCGGTTATATCGTACAGGTCGGCTTTGCCGGGAATATAATCGGGCTTTCGGTAGTACTCACCCAATGCCGTCGCGGTAGGATTTCCCAGCGTCGCCACCCAGGCTTTCGAGGGTATTTCGTGACCGAGTTCTTTAAAATATTTGACGGACAGGGGACTGGTGAATATGAAGGCCCCGATTTCGGAGCAATTTATGGCCGGAAGCGCCTCGGCCGGGGTAGCAACCGTCTTGTACAGCTCCAGTCTTTCCACTTTCAAACCTTTGGCCGCGAGACCGTCGTGCAGCGTGATCGGTGCCTCTTCACCCTGTGGCAGCAAAACCCGCTCGCCCTTTTTCATAAGCGATGGCAGCTCGTTCAAGAGTCCTTCGGCGCTTTCTTTGGTGGGCACGAACCTCACCTCCAGATCACGAGCTTTCAAAAGGCGGGCCGTGCGTTGCCCCACTGCTGCGATCTTCGTACGCGACGATATCTCGACCCGTCGATCGGCCAGTATATCGAGAAATATCTGCACCGCGTTCTTGCTCGTGAAAATTATCCAGTCGTACTTATTAAGTCCGGCGGCAATATGGCCCACTCTTGATTTATCGTACTTCGGGACGATCCTGAAGACCGGGTAGTAAATCGGTTCGACCTGCCCCAATCGTCCCTTGAAAAACTCGGCCGCTTCATCCTTGGCACGGGTAATAAGGACTTTGAGATTCGCCGCTTCGCTTTCCGGTGCGGTCATTTCTGTCAGCTCACGGTACGCCATATCCACCAGCACTTCGATATTGTGATGCGATCCTTCAAACAAAGCCGGCAGCTGCCAGCCGTCCTTATCTTTTATACCAAGAAACGCCTGAAGCGCATACCCCGTTTTGGTCTGTTCGGAATGCACCGCCAGCGGCAGATGGCATCCGCCGTGAAACCGGGCCAGCACACCGCGTTCGAGCCGGGCCTTCTTTTCGGCGTCATCGTTATTGAGCCTCTCCAGAAAGGCCTGAAGATTTTCGTTGTCGCTTTTAATTTCTATCGCCAGGATGCCTTGACCGGGAGCGGGCATAAATTCCGATCTGTCCAGCACTACCTTAACAAGGTCTTCGATATCCGGCATCAGCCGGTCCAGCCCGGCTTTGGCGATCATTATGGCATCGTACTCCCCGTCGAGAAGCTTCCGTATACGGGTGTTGATATTACCGCGAAGTGGCTTGACTTCCAGGTCGGGACGAAAATATTTTATCTGGGCTTCTCTCCGAACCGAACCCGTCCCAATGCACACCCCCGGCTTGACCTGCATGAATCTATAACGGTCGAACGCTTCCGGTCTGATCAATACGGCTTCGGACGCATCTTCGGGACTGCAAAACGCGGCGACCTTCAGGCCTGGCGTAAGCTCGGTCGGGAGGTCTTTCAGCGAATGCACCGCCAGATCGACCCGGCCGTCGAGAAGCGCATCCTCCAGCTCCTTGGTGAAAAAGCCCTTGCCCTCGAGTTTATCGAAACCGAGGTCGGTCACCCTGTCACCCTGGGTCCTGATGATTTCTATCTCAATCTGCGCCCCGAGGCTGATCATCTGCTTTTTTATTTCTTCAGCCTGGCGCAAAGCCAGCTGGCTGCCGCGAGTTCCTATTATCCAATTCATAACTGTATTATACTTCCAATATAACAGATTGAATATAAAGCCGCTTTGGCATTCTCAAAGTGAATTTTGGCACACAATATTAGGCCCAATAAACCATTAATTTCTGGCAGGATGTATTTAAGTCAATGAAATATAACAACATAAGTGAATTTGCGATTGTTCGCTGTGGATTAAGACGCCTCTTGACATTGTTAGATTAATCTAATATTTTGCGTCGCTATGAATTTGACATCACGCGAAGAAGATTATCTGGAGACCATTTATCTCCTGTCCCGGGATAACCAGTCGGTCGGAATTACCGACGTCGCCCGCGAACTCGGCGTGACTCTTCCGACCGTCAACTCGGCGGTCGGTCGGTTGAAAGACTACGGCCTGGTTAATCATGAGCATTACGGCAAAATAATCCTCAACGATGAGGGCCGCCGAATCGGCGCCGACGTTTACCGGGCGCATCGGGCCATCCATATTTTCCTGACCGATATATTGCACCTCTCGCCGGATATGGCCGAACTTGAAGCATGCAAGATGGAGCACGCCATCAGCCGTGAGACGATGCACCGTCTCGAAATACTGGTCGAAAAGATACAATCTTCGAAGCTGGGGAGCATTGATTATGATGCCGTTCAATCCTCCCGTAAATAGTATGGCAGCAGGTAGAGATAGATAGCATGGGTGAAACGATGAATCTTGGGCAGTTGAAACCGGGCCAGCGCGGCAAAGTGATTCGTGTCGGCGGCTACGGTGCAATCAGGCGGCGTCTGTATGACCTCGGCCTGCATGCGGGCGAGACGGTGCAGATGATCAAAGCCGCGCCGCTTAAGGACCCTCTGGAAATTTCCTTCGGTAATGGCCACGTGTCGATACGTCGAAGCGAAGCGGCCCTCGTATTCATTGATCCTGTGACAGAATAAATTGTGGATGAGATACGTGAGATAAAAATAGCCCTGGCCGGTAATCCCAACGCCGGCAAGACCTCGATATTTAATTGTCTGACCGGGGCGCATCAGAAGGTCGCCAATTTCCCCGGCGTCACCGTCGAAAAACGTATCGGCCACAAACTTTACAAAGGCCACAACATTACGTTTGTCGATCTTCCCGGAACTTACAGCCTGACCGCCTACAGCCTCGACGAAAAAGTCGCCCGCGATTTTATCATCAACGAAAAGCCCGACCTCATAGTCAACGTAATCGACAGTGGTAATCTCGAACGAAGCCTCTATCTGACAACCCAGCTTATTGAAATGGGTGTGAACCTCGTGATCGACCTGAACATGTGGGATGAGGCGATGGAAAACGGAATCGAAATCGATACCGATAAACTGTCCGTCCTGCTGCGATCCCCGGTTGTCAAAACGATCGGCAACCGCCATCAGGGTATTGACAGCCTGCTCGAGACAAGTTTCGATGTTTTCAAAAACAGAGATAAACACCATTCTCCGCCGATTTCTTATGGTTCTCAGCTCGATGATATCGTCGCCGGGCTGGCCGATCATGTCCGGAAATGCCCCGGCTGCCGGGGGTGCCACAGTGCACGCTGGATGGCTATCAAGCTTCTCGAAGGCGACGAAGAAGTCACCGCCCGCTACCTGACCGGCAAAGAAGCTTATAATATGATTGTCGGGGAGGTCAATGAATCGGTCAAACACATTAAAAGCACGACCGAACAGGACCCGGAAATAGTCATTACCGAAGGGCGCTACGGATACGTGGCCGGAATTATTCGCGAGGTCATGCATCGCTCCGAAGTCGACCGGATGAAACTTTCCAACCACGTCGATTATTTGCTGACTCACAGGATACTCGGGTACCCGATATTCTTTCTTATAATATGGCTGATTTTCCAGGCGACTTTTCGTTTCGGCGATTTTCCTATGCGGTGGATATCAGCTGGAGTGGAAGGACTGCAGGCATTGATGGTTTACATACTGCCCCAGGGTATCTTTGCCGATATGATCGTCGATGGCATCATTGGCGGAGTGGGAGCCGTGATTGTCTTTCTGCCCAATATAGTAATTATGTTCCTGGGCATATCACTTCTCGAAGATTCGGGATACATGTCGCGTGCGGCGTTTCTGATGGACCGCCCGATGCACTTCATGGGCCTTCACGGCAAATCGTTTATTCCACTATTGATGGGTTTCGGCTGCGCGGTTCCGGCTATTATGTCGACCCGTACCCTTGAATCGCGGCGTGACAGAATCCTGACAATTTTACTGACTCCGTTTATGTCGTGCAGCGCCCGGCTTCCGGTGTACATTCTTTTCGCGGGGGCCTTTTTTGGGGCGCACGCGGGCAATGTTATTTTTTCGATATACCTGCTGGGCATTGCCACGGCCATCGTACTCGGCAAAGTCTTTAAAAAAACTATATTAACCGGCGATGATATTCCTTTCGTGATGGAACTGCCACCGTATCGCTGGCCGACAGTACGCTCGGTGTCAATACACATGTGGGAGCGAACCCGCATATATCTCAAGAAAATGGGCGGCGTTATTTTAATCGCATCTATCCTGCTCTGGGCGCTCGGCTATTTCCCGCATAAAAAAGATTTTAATATCGACTATGGAGCCAAAATCGCCCGGGCCGAGCAGAGCAATCTTCCCGATAAAGCCGAAACCATAGCGTCGCTGAAGGCACAGCGTGCATCGGAA
The DNA here is from genome assembly GCA_964569945.1 of uncultured Ignavibacteriaceae bacterium. Classification (GTDB taxonomy): domain Bacteria; phylum Zixibacteria; class MSB-5A5; order GN15; family PGXB01; genus CALAMC01. Next base: position 14,668 of record CAZMWI010000019.1, on the reverse strand, counting down.
GTCCTGAGCCATTCCTACATCGGTCGGCTGGGCGTGGCTATAAAGCCGCTGGTGGCGCCGGTCGGTTTCAACTGGCAGATGGGTGTCTCACTGATTACCGGGTTCGTCGCCAAGGAAGTCGTTGTGTCGTCGATGGGAGTGCTCTATCAACTGGGCGACGATATCAACGAGGATTCCGGTAGTCTCATCTCCGCCCTGCAGGATCCGCAAAAAGGTATCTCGCCTCTGGTGGCTTACGCTTTCATGGTATTTGTACTACTATATACACCATGCATCGTCAGTGTTCTCGCCATGCGGCGGGAAATCGGCGTCAAATGGATGTGGTTCGCCATTATCTTTCAGCTTCTGCTGGCCTGGATGGCGGCCTTTATCATCTATCAGGGTGGACTATTACTCGGCCTGGGTTAATTCGTATGACTTCTGCAGATATATACGCTCTTGCCCTCGGAGTTTTTATTTCAGCTCACCGTCTCCCGGCTGTCTTTTCACCGCGATTTTTCAGAATAGTCTATAACGGTTTTGCCGACAGGATATTTTTGGTACGACTGACCGGACTTGTTCTTTTTCTTTTTTCCGGCTGGGGGATTTATGCCAGCATAGTCGATTATGAAAAACCGGGCTGGTTTATAATCGGACTATCTGTATTTATTTTCACAAAAGCACTCTGTTATTTATTTTTGCCACACCATACTACTCAGGCCGACCGCCGAGCCAATGAAATTAGCAACGCGCGTTTGTCTATAATCAGCCTGGCTATGGTTTGCGGTGGCCTTGCAATTATGTTACTGCCTTTCGTTTAGTCAATTGATTCTTGACACAACCCTATATTTATTTATCTTATATAAGGTTACCTCATCCATGGTATTTAGCATCCCAATTTTTAGCCGGGGGATTTGCCATGTGTAAACTAACCTTATTTTCGCTTTTTTTCGTGATCATTATTTTCGGTCCTTTATCCGCTTTTGAGCCCATTTTTGACGGGCCTTTGGATTATTCTTCCGAACAATACCCGGCAGCCGTTTGCGCGTCGGATTTGAACGGGGATAATCACCTTGATTTGGTTGTCTCCCTTAATTCGGGTTATATTGAAACCTACATGAATAACGGAGATGGTACTTTCGATGTCCCTTCTTTGAATGAAACTCAGAGAGGCACCAACTGGGCGGTGGCCGTGGACCTAAACGGGGACGACGAAATCGATATCGCTGCTGTAAATAGAGATTCCTGCTCTGTATCGATATTGACCGGCAATGGTGACGGGACTTTTATGCCGGCTGTGAATTACAAACTCGGCGATTATTTGTCTCCTCAATCCATAACGGCGGCGGACCTTGACGGTGACCTTGATTTAGACCTGGCGGTGCCTTTGTATGATTCCGACAGTATTGTCATCATGTTCAACGACGGTTATGGGCAGTTCCCCACCGAAGCCCGGTTTAAAGCCGGCACCAAGCCTTGTGCCGTTTTTTCGGTGGATTTCGACAGCGACAACGACATTGATCTGGCGGTGACGCTGCAACGCGATTACGATAACGGGATAGACGATTCGGTCGTCGTTTTTTACAATGACGGTTTCGGGGCTTTTCCAACATGGGACAGGTGTGTGACCGGTGATTCACCGCCCAGTCTGCATGGCGGGGATTTTAACAATGATGGACTGGTCGATTTGGTCGTAGCCAATAACGGTGCACACAACATTTCGGTCATTATGAACGACGGTGGTTCGATGAGCGATCCTGTCTATTACCAATGCGGTCAGTATCCCACAGGTGTTTTTTGTTTCGATAGTGACGGCGACAACGATATCGATATTGCCGTTTTAAGTAATTATGAGAATGAATGCCAGGTATTTTTAAACGATGGGTCTGGAAATTTTGCCCTGTCGGATTCGTATGAAGTCGGGAGGGAATTATTCTGCGCTTATGCTGCCGATACCGACGAGGATGGATATCAAGACCTTATCCTTCCCAACCACCTTTCACATTTTATAACAATATCAAAAGGTCACGGAGACGGAACATTTCAGAAGCCCATTTTCAATACCGTTGCGGGAAGACCGAATGAAGTCTGCGCGGCCGATTTCAATTTCGACGGATATATTGACCTGGCTACGGCCAATGAAGTCGACAATAAGGTTACGGTTCTAATTAACTCCGGCCTCGGGTCATTTATCGAGACCTATGATTATGAATCGGGCGATACTCCCCAGGGCATTGTTACCCGCGATTTGAATGGCGACTCATTTGACGACCTTGCTGTTGTCTGCGACCTTCACGCGGAAATATATATAAATACCGGCACCGGGCTATTCGCTCCCGCAATTGAGTACAACACGACGCAATATGGCTACGCCAGTATTGCCGCGGGAGATATCGATGGCGACGGGGACTACGATCTAATTTACGGAGGAGCCAATACGTCGGGGGCTGCCGTTGCGGTCAATAATGGCGATGGAACTTTTCAATCTGTTTTTAGATACGGCACATACAGCCAGGTCTCCCTCCATTCCGATGATTTAAATGGAGACGGAATAGATGATATTATTCTGGGCAATGGCTCCAGTTTGTCGATTGGAATAAGCAACGGCGATGGTACATTTCAACCGGAAATAAATTATGGCGATGTATTTACCGCAGATATTGCTTCCGGCGATTTCGACGGCGACGGGCATAAGGACGTTGCCGCGACCGGAAATGATTCCGTCAAAGTGTTGATAAACCTCGGCGACGGGTCTTTTGGAATGCCGACCGCCTATTATATCGGCGACGATCCTTACGCCATATATGCAGCGGATATCGATAATGACGGTGATATCGACATTGTGTCCGCCAATCAACGCTCGGAAAACGTCGGAATCCTATTGAACACGGGCACCGGGTCGTTTAATCACTATGTGTCTTACAGCGCCGGCTCTGGCCCCAGTGACATAATTGCAGTTGATCTGGACAATGACCATGATAACGATTTGGCCGTAGCCGCCAAGTTTTCCAACTCTGTGCACGTCATTATTAACGAAGTAAATCCGGTTCCCGATTGCGGCGATGCCAACTATGACGGAAATATCGATCTGCTCGATATACTATTCATCATTGATTACATCTATGGAGTACCGCCGGGACCGTCGCCGGTGCCGGAATACTCGGTCGATGCTAACAGCGATGGCACCGTAAATCTTCTGGATATATTGATTTTAATTGATTTTGTTTATGGTGATCCACCCGGGGCAGCCCCCGAATGTCCGAATTTTTAAGTCTTGCGTTCTTTTTTCTTGGCGGCCGGGAAGAGGACGTTGTTCAAAATCAATCGATACCCCGGCGAATTCTTATGTAGCGATAAATCCGTCGGAGGATCACCGACCATATGGCGATAGTCCTCGGGGTCGTGCCCCGACAAATAAGTGAACGTGCCGCGACCGTAATTGCCGTGTATATACCTGACTTCGTCGTAACCCTCGACTTCACCGAGAATTGTAACGTACTTTTTAAGCAGCGACTTCCGGAAAGCCGTCGTCTGCCCCATAAAACCTTTGACGCGCCCGACGTGGTCCTGCACCAGCATCGTCGGCACCGGGTCGAGCTTGGCGGAAAATTGAAACAGGTAGAAATTATCCGATGCCGCATCGGGGAAGCGGACGAGACGGTCGGGGTAGGTATCAATATCACTGTGGCGATACATCATCGGATCGAGCGATACCGTGAAATTCTCGAACGCCAGCGTTTGAGAAAAATCGAGCTTCTTCTCGGCATCGGGATCGACCGGGTCGCCGTCGAATTCGCTCGGACAAATATCGACATGATCGGCGGCCAGCGCGATATCCAGCGTTTCACACGCCGAACACATCGCGAATATGAACCCCCCGCGACGGACATAATCTTTAATCGCTTCCGCCACCGCCAGTTTCATTTCCGAAACTTTATGAAAGCCGAGCCTTTTGGCCATAGCTTCATTCGTCTCTACTTCCTGACGGTACCACAACTGGTTTCTGAACGACGCATAAAATTTGCCGTACTGCCCCGTGAAATCCTCGTGATGCAGATGCAGCCAGTCGTATTTTTCGAGCGCTCCGGACAGGACGTCTTCATCCCAGATGAGATCGTACTTGATGTCGGCGTAGGTCAGCGCCAGAGTGACCGCATCGTCCCACGGCTCGACATTTTTCGGAGAATAGACCGCTATCGCCGGGACCTTTTCGAGCTTGACCCGGTCCATGTTTTCAACGTCGATCGTGCGATATATATCAGCCACCTCGGAAGACGTCTTGGTTTCCGTCGTAACGCCGCGCAACAAACACAGGCTGCTTATTTCATCATCGGCGTTCATGAGAAACGAGCCGCCGCGATAATTGAGCAGCCATTCCACGGTCATGCCTTTTTCCAGCGCTTTGAACGCGATACCGTACGCTTTAAGATGATCGTTCTGGGTGTTGTCCATCGGAATGAACAAGGTCTGAGCCGCAACCGAGGTTGAAATCAGGGCGATCAGCAGGATGCAAAACGAAGTAATCTTTTTCATATACTATATATTTTCGGCTGGTCTTTTATATTTTAAACGTCCGAAGCCGCCAGCGGTTCGGAATCCGGATTGATTTGCATTTTTTATTTATCTGGCTTTTCGGCTTTCGAGAGCATTTTGCGGCGATATTCCCGGTATTTCCTGAGATACTCGTCGATTTTCACTTCGCGCCCAACCGCTTTGGGCTGATAATACTGTGTCCCGGCCAAATTATCCGGAAAATATTCCTGGTCGGTCAGCGCGTCTTCATAATTATGGGCGTATTTATAATCCTTACCGTATCCCAGGCCTTTCATAAGCGACGTTGGCGCGTTGCGAATCCAGAGCGGAACCGGCAACGATCCTTTGTTTTCGGCGTCGGCCATAGCCTGCTGAAAAGCAATATAGGCCGAATTCGATTTGGGTGCACACGCCAGGTATATCACCGTTTGTGCCAGAGCCTGCTCGCCTTCGGGCGTCCCCAGAAAATGATAAGTATCGCGCGCGTTCAGAGCGACCGTCAGCGCGAACGGATCGGCCAGCCCGATGTCTTCTATCGCCATGCGAATCAAACGACGAGCCACATACAGCCGGTCCTCACCCGACGTCAGCATGCGGGCCAGCCAGTACAGCGATGCATCGGGATCGCCGCCCCGGACCGCTTTGTGCAGCGCCGATATCAGATTGTAATGTTCTTCCCCGGTTTTGTCATACAGAAGCGTCGCTTTTTGATAAATTTCTGTAACCTGCGCCAGCGTGATGCGCCCGTCCTGTCCGGTGTCATCGGCGGCGGCTTCGAGAATATTCAACGCCCGGCGGCCGTCGCCGTCGGCCGATGCCGCGATAAAATCCAGAGCGTCATCGTCGATAGATAAATTCATTTTACCCAGACCGCGTTCAGGGTCGGTTTGAGCCCGACGGATTATTTCTTTTAAATCGTCCTCGGAAATTCGCTCCAGCACGAACACTTTGACGCGAGATAAAAGCGCCGAGATAACCTCGAACGACGGATTCTCCGTAGTCGCTCCAATCAGCACGATGTCACCGCGTTCGACATACGGCAGAAAGGCGTCCTGCTGGGCCTTGTTAAAGCGATGGATTTCGTCGATGAACACATACGTCTTGCGGCCGGTGAGCTTCTTGAAATTCCCCGCTTTCGAGATGACTTCTTTGACCTGTTTGATCCCCGACGTCACCGCCGAAAACGGGACAAACTCACCGCTGGTGTTGCGTGCGATAATTTCCGCCAGCGTCGTTTTGCCCGAACCGGGGGGGCCCCAGAAAATAACCGATGTGACCCGGTCCTCAACGATGGCCCGCCGAAACGGAGTACCCTCGCCGACCAGCTTGGACTGCCCCACAAAATCATCGAATGACTGCGGGCGCATCCTGTCGGCCAGAGGAATAGTCCGCCTTAGATCGTCGCTGTCAACTGAATTGTTGTTTTTCTCAAAAAGCTCCATATACCATATCTTCTTAGATTCACCCAAACAATATAATCAATTTTGATACGATTTCGCTCACTTTTGGGTCTGGTCCATAAAAAAAGCCGGGTGCGAAGCCCGGCTTTGATTTGGACCCAATGGTTTTATTTTTTATTGCCCCCGCAGTAAAGATCGGGGCCGTCGTTGTAAATTTTCTCAATCAGCGCCAGAATATCGATGAGATTAACCTGCCCATCACCCGTAAGATCACCGCACACAAAGTTCAAATCACAATAATCTCCGATACCGTCGCCGTCGGAGTCGGCCTGGTCGGGATTATGGATCGTCGGGCAGTTGTCTTCATTGGCGCAATACCCGTCGCCGTCGGCATCGTTGAGCGGATCGAGTGGACAAACATCGCAGGCGTCACCGATACCGTCTTCATCGGTATCCATCTGATTGGGATTGTATACGTCCGGACAATTGTCATCGGCGCAGGCATTACCCAAACCGGGATTGCCCCAGCCGTCACCATCGCTGTCAAAACAATCATCGCAAATATCACCAATACCGTCCTGATCGTTATCGATCTGATCGGCGTTGGCTATATTAGGGCAATTGTCGCACACGTCACCGTAACCGTCATTGTCGACATCTTCCTGGCCGGGATTATAGGTGTCAGGGCAATTATCCGGCGGGCAGGAGTATCCCGGCCCGTCGGCGAAGCCGTCACCGTCGGCGTCAGGGCAGGAATAGACTACATCCCAGCAGTAAGGGCCGTTAAATGGAATGATCATTTGATTGGGCAGGAACATCCAGTCATAAGACTGATTGGGATGGTCTATCGAATCTATGCAGATCGTTCCTTCCTGCTCCAGTGTAAGGGCAACCCTTATATAGCGGTGCTCTCCATTGCCGGCAGGTACCCCGGCATCCGGAAAGGCCACTCCGACAAATCCAAATGTGTCGGGCAGGGCGCCATCCCAACTCCAGGTTTCAATAGTAGAAAGAAGGTTAAAAAATGTTCCCGTCCCCGGTGCAAATCCGTTCTCTAAAAGAAAAGACTGATCGTCGCCGTATCCACCGACATTGCGGTGAACGATGTTCGTTATGCTCCCGTCAGGGCTGTATATGGAGAAAGGTACGACTAAACCTTCCCATTTGTCGTCTGCATTGTTCATATAAATATCGATGAAAACGTCCCCCATCGGTATTACGCCGGGCGAGATTTCAGGAGACGCCTCGGCTCGGACATATTGTGCGTACGACGGCGCCGCGAATAAAAGCGCCATCAGCAGGACCAAAAAAGTATAGCGGTATTTCACAAAACCTCCCTTCCGGGCGTACAACAACCCGAAATTTATTTAAATTTGGTATCTTTTAAACCAAGCAGACATTTTTTACCCGGCACGACGGAACATCGAAAGAAACAGCGAAACAATAGCAGACGAGGTTAGTCGTGCTCTGTAATAGTGAATAGCTCTTTTATAAAATACTGATAATAGGCAAATTCGTCAATATTTAATATCCGCAATAAAAAAAGCCCCGCAATTGCGGGGCTTTGATTTGAAGTCAATAGCTCTATTTTTTGTTGCCCCCGCAGTAAAGATCGGGGCCGTCATTGTATATTTTCTCAATCAGCGCCAGAATATCGATAAGATTAACCTGCCCGTCACCGGTAAGGTCACCGCATACAAAGTTCAGATCACAATAATCTCCGATACCGTCGCCGTCGGAGTCGGCCTGGTCGGGATTGTGTATGGTCGGGCAGTTGTCTTCATTGGCGCAATACCCGTCGCCGTCGGCATCGTTGAGCGGATCGAGTGGACAAACATCGCAGGCGTCTCCGATACCGTCTTCATCGGTATCCATCTGATTGGGATTGTAGACGTCCGGGCAGTTATCATCGGCGCAAGCATTGCCCAAACCGGGATTGCCGTATCCGTCACCGTCGCTGTCAAAACAATCGTCGCAGATGTCACCTATACCGTCCTGATCGTTATCGGTCTGATTCGCATTGGCAATATCCGGACAATTATCGCAGACGTCTCCGTAACCGTCATTGTCGACGTCTTCCTGACCCGGATTATAGGTGTCGGGGCAGTTATCCTGCGGACAGGAATATCCCGGTCCGTCGGCGAATCCGTCACCGTCGGCATCTGGACAGGAATAGACAACATCCCAGCAGTACGGCCCGTTAAAGGGTGCAGTCAGATAATATGGCCCGAATATCCAGTCGTAGGAGTCGTTGGAATGATCAATCGAATCAATGCAGAGTGTTCCTTCCTGCTCCAGAGTCAGAGCAACTCTTATATAACGATGTTCTCCATGACCCGCCGGAACCGCGTCGGACGAGACGCCGACCCCTACAAATGCAAAGGTGTCGGGCAAAGCTCCATCCCAACTCCAGACGCCAACAAGCGAGAGAAGACCAAAAAACGACTCCGGCCCGGGTTCGAACCCGTTTTCAAGCATGACAGAATGGTCTTCACCGAATCCACCCACGTCTCGATGAACAATATTGGTTATGCTTCCGTCAGGGCTGTATAAGGCGAAAGGAACAGATAAACTCTGCCAATTTTCATCTTCATTATCCATATAAATATCAATATAAACGTCGCCCATCGGCAGGACACCGGGCGAAACTTCAACCGAACCCTCGGCTCGGACATATTGTGCGTATGATGGCGCCGCGCACAAAAGCACCATCAGCAGGGCCATAAAAGTATAGCGGTATTTCACAGAGCCTCCCTTTCGGGCGTGCGATCACCCGAAATTTATTTGAGTTTGGTATTTTTTAAACCAAGCGGACATAATTTACCCGGCACGACCGAATGAGAAAAGAAACAAAGAAACAACAGCAGATAAGGTTTGTCGTGCTCTGCTTAAAGTGAAACGTTCATTTATAAAATACCGATAATAGGCAAATTCGTCAAGTTTAAAAATCGGACTTTGCCTGTTATCCGGTTGTACGGTATTGGGATAGACTGTGTAAAGAAAAACCTGAAGACCTTTTGTGACGAATCAATGTCTTTGCTCCGATGATTGACGCTTCCGGAATATTTCCTTTGGAGAAAGTGCCGGTATTGCATATATATTCGGCATTTAAGAAATTAATGCGTTTTCGAAGGAGAATATCATGCACGAGAAAAGCCGTGAACTTTTGAACAAGGCCGTCGCCGACGAATTGGCGGCCGTCCACCAGTATATGTATTTCCATTTTCATTGTGACGATCAGGCCTATGACCTTCTGGCTGACCTGTTTCGCAAAACTGCTATCGAAGAGATGATGCATATCGAACGACTGGCCGAACGCATTTTGTTTATCGGCGGTGACGTCGAGATGGTTGCGTCCAAAGAGGTCGACAAGATCCACGATGTCAAGGCCATGCTCGAGATGGGCAGGCAGATGGAAGAAAGCTCGGTGAAGATGTATAACGACTATGCCAACCTGTGCTCCGCCAACGCCGACAGCGCTTCTAAGAAGCTGTTTGAAGACCTCGTGATGGATGAAGAGCGTCATTACGATCAGTACGACAACGAGATCGACGCGATGGCGAAATTCGGTGATAATTATCTGGCGCTGCAGTCGATCGAACGGAGCAAAAGCCGCTCCGCCGGTCAACCCCCGGCATAAGTCCAATATAATATTCCCAACTATTACACCCGACGGGTTCTCTTATCCGCCGGGTTTTTAATGTCTCCCCACATAGTGGGCGCCATTACTTTTTGTAGGTCAGGAGCCGTGTGCTCCTGACAAATTCTGCTATATTCACTCACTTGCACAAAATCCCTACCAACCCAATGTTAATTCCGATAGTACTGCATATATAGAGGCTATGAATATATATAATCACAATGACGGGGAAGAGCGCAAAAGCGAATTTCAAATTCGAACCCATTTGGCCGTAAGTGATACTATCACATTAAATTACGAAAGATTGTGGACTGTATATGTCCGTGAATCTTTGTAGGTCATGCCGACTTGCCGAAGGCTCTGAACGAAGTGAAGAGCGGCATGACGATCTTTTGCTACACCAGCCGCCGGATAATCTCATCCGCCAGCGGTAAACCCGAGTCGGTCAGAGCGACCGCATCGTCACGGCGGTCGATATAACCGTGGGTGGTAAGCGTTTCGAAGGCTCGGGCATTGACCGCCTGCTCGACGTCGATATTAAACCGCCGACGGAATGTCGCGCGCACTATCCCGCGAGTAGTACGCAAACCGAGCATGATCGCCTCGTGAATCTGATCCTCGCGGCTACGGTTGTCCGCTACAATCGGCCGCACACCGTTATTTATCTGCTTCATGTACTCATCGAGGTTGGCGA
>CAZMWI010000019.1:0-4322 GCA_964569945.1 uncultured Ignavibacteriaceae bacterium | reverse complement strand
ACAATCGGCCGCACACCGTTATTTATCTGCTTCATGTACTCATCGAGGTTGGCGACATTGGCGAACCGTCGGTTGTCGATAAAACTGTGCGCCGACGGCCCCAGCCCGAGATAATCAGCCCCGTCCCAGTAACGCATATTGTGACGGCATTCATAACCCGGTTTGGAAAACGAGGAAACTTCATAGCGCATGTAGCCATGACGTTTCAGTTCTTCGTTGATACCGCGATACATGGCGGCGCACAGGTCCGAATCGGGTAGCCTGATCTGTCCACGCTCGGCCATAATTGCCAGTGGTGTGCCTTTTTCGATAGTCAGCTGATAATACGATATATGCGGCGGGGCGAGGTCTATCACCTGAATTAAATCGTCGCCGAGCCGCGCCGACGTCTGTCTCGGCAGGCCGAAAATCATGTCGGCCCCGAAATTGTCGAAACCGAGCGCGCGTAGTAAGTACACCGCTTTGTACGAATCATCGACGTTGTGCCGACGCTTCAGCACGGCCAGTTGATCGGTGATAAAGCTCTGGAAACCGAGCACGGGTCTCGTCACTCCTATATCTTTAAATCTGTTCAGGACGTCCTCATTGATTGATTCCGGATTGATCTCCAGCGTGAACTCTATACCAGGATTAATGTCGAAGTATCGCTTAAGACGGTTTAGTAAACTATCGAGATAGTCGGGGTTCATCAGCGATGGTGTCCCGCCGCCGATATAGATGGTTTCGACCTTTCTGTGAGAATCATCGAGCTCGCGTGCAGCGAAGTCGAGCTCTTTTGCGAGCGTATCAAAATAGGACTGCTGAAACTCCGGAGAAAACTTCACTTTATAAAAATCACAGTAACTGCAGATGTTGGTGCAAAAGGGGAAGTGAATGTAAAGTGAAACGCTCATATGTCAGAGCGCGGTAAACAGGCGGTCCCATCTGGTCTTCGACGGGAAATTGGTCAGGAAATAAAAGCCCATCTGGAACACGGAGTGGATGTACGGGAAGCTCCAATTGGGTGAGGAACCATCGGGTTCCCACGACCAGTAGACGAACAGCGCCTTACCCCGAATGTTATTTTCGGGGACAAAACCCCAGTCACGGCTGTCTTGACTGAAATCGCGGTTGTCGCCAAGCACGAAATATTGATCGGGCGGCACCGTAATCGGCCCGAAATTATCGCGCATCGAAAGCTGCGCGGGCATAATTTTTGGGTCATAATTGACCGCATTAGGGACTATCTCGGCGAGCATGTTATCAATATAAATAACTTTGTCGATAATTTCAACCGTTTGTCCGGGACCGGCGATAACGCGCTTGATGTATTCTTTCTTGGGATCGAGCGGGTAGTCGAAAACTATAATATCGCCGTTTGTGGGCGTGCCGAATTTGTAAGCCAGCTTGTTGACGAAAATATAATCGCCTTCGTACAGCGACTGCTCCATCGACGAGGAATCGACCCGGTACGCCGAGACAACCAGAAGCCGCAGGAATATAGCCGCCGCCAGAGAGATGACGACCACCTCAACATATTCCCGCCAGAGAGGTTTTTGTTTTTTGACTTTAACCTTCTTGCGGACCGGTCGATTGGAGCTTTTGGAATCAGTTTGGCCCAGTTGCTCCAGCAAAAAATCTCTATCCATATGCTCAAAATATCGGTTAAATCGTCTTATTCCTTTAATAGGCACAGCTTACGGCAAAGAAATAGTCCGGCCTTGCGCTTTTGAGTTGTCTTGAAAGCTGAATTGATATATGCTAAGACAGCGCTTAAAAACTAACATAAAGGAATAACCATGAAGGAATTAATCAATACCGATAAGGCCCCGGCCGCAGTCGGGCCGTATTCTCAGGCGGTCAAAGTCGACGCCGGGAAGATGATTTTCTGCTCGGGACAAATCCCGCTCGACCCGGCCTCCGGCAAGATTATGGGTGCCTCGGCCGGGGAACAGGCCGAACAAGTGCTCAAAAATCTTAGCGCGGTTTTACACGCCGCCGGTGCCGAACTTAAGAACGTCGTCAAGGCCAATATCTACCTGACCAGCATGGCCGACTTCCAGGCGGTCAACGACGCTTACGCGCGTTACTTCACGCTGGATCTTCCGGCCCGGGCGTGTGTCGAAGTGACGCGTCTGCCGAAAGACGTCAAGGTCGAGATAGAAGCAATTGCCATAATCTGACGTGATAAGAAAAAACATTAGGTTTTTCTATGCTCTGGTGGGCTGTCAGGCGCTGAGCCTCGGCCTGATCTGGCCCGCCTATGTCTTGTATTTCCGCCATTATCATGTCACGCTGTTCGAAGTGGCGACTCTGGCGGCGGTTTTCGAGGCATCGATTATTATTTTCGAACTTCCGACCGGAATCCTGGCCGACAAGATCGGCAGGAAGCCTTCCACGTCGGCCGGATTTGCGGCTTATATTCTGTCCGGAGGGGCGTTTATATTTCTCCAGAATTTCGAGGGATTTCTTCTGGCCGAAGTCTTATTCGGATTGGGTGAATCACTTATTTCAGGAGCTCTCGATGCTCTGGCGGTCGATTCGGCTGGACAGGATTATAATGACAGTTTCGGAAAACGGCTTTTCTCCAACAAGGCCAGAGTGAAAAGCGGTGCTCTTCTGGTCGGGATGCTCGGCGGCGGCGCGCTGGCGGGCTGGGACCTGCCGGTTTTGTTTTATCCCATCACGATTATATTTATAGCAGGCTTGCTGTTATCGTTTTTGCTGACCGAGCCGCAGCGGATAGCTAAGGAGAGTGGTAAGGAGAATAAGAAAACTAAAAGATCGGTCAAAGAGATTGTTTTCGCATCCGGTTTGGGACCGCTGTTTGCGGTCGGGTTGATGGCCAACTTCGCTTTTGAAGGCCCGGATCAGTTCTGGCAGGTCCAGTTTTCGGAAGTGATGCTTGTTAACGCGTATTATTTTGGGCTCCTGACCGCGGCGGGTTTATTGATAGTCGCGCTCATCGCGCGATGGACAGAGAAATTCTACGATCATCTCGGCGTTTATCTGCTGGCCTGCTTTATTATTGTCGCCGCCGGAGTCTGGGGAGTGGCGACCGGAAAAGCTGGCTGGGCGGTGGCCGGGATTATCGGAGTGTTCGCTGTCAAAGAGCTTTTCCAGCCGGCGATATCATATAGAATTAATTCCAGAATCGGCGGCGCCAACCGAGCGACTGTTCTCTCCGGATATAATCTAACCTGCTCGATCGGCGAAGTGGCGGCGGCCCTTCTGGCAGGAATTATTGCGGCCCGGCACGGGCTGATCACGGTTTTCCATTTTGCCGCGATTTCGGCTATTTTGGTTCCGATTTTATATCGTGCTTTCAAACGAATTGAAGCACGCGCGGTACTGATCAAACCGGACAAATAATCTGTGCAATAACCGCATTCGGGGCATAAGCTTAATAAAAATAGTCAAAAGAATGATAATTCTTTCCATAAATTGCTTGACATTTGGTCTAAAGGCTGTTTTTTTGTCCGAAAAATTTGTGACTTTTGTCACAAGCGCAACTGGCAGCAGCGAGGTATGAAATAGATGGCCGATTATGCGGCAGTGTTAGTCTTCCTTCTTGTGGGCATCGGAATGGTGCTCTTCACTTTCTTTCTTTCGCGATTGGTCAGGCCAGCCCACCCGTACCGGGAAAAGAATCAAAACTATGAATGTGCCGAAAAACCGGTCGGCAATTCCTGGATTCAGTTCAACAACCGCTTCTATATTTTTGCGTTGGTCTTTGTCGTGTTCGACGTGGAAGTTGTCTTTCTGTATCCGTGGGCGGTGGCGTTCGGCCAGCTGGGCTTGTTCGCGTTGATTGAAATGGTAGTTTTTATTTGTATCCTCATGATCGGGCTGGTGTACGCCTGGAAAAAGGGAGTGCTCAAGTGGGTATAATCAAAAAGCTCCCGGTATTTCTGGAAAAAGTCCCCGGTGGCGGCATCGTGACAACGTCGCTGGATTATATTTTCAGCCAGTCACAGGCCAGTTCGCTATGGTACCTTTTGTTCGGGACGGCCTGCTGTGCCATCGAGCTGATGGCGACCGGCGCCTCGCGTTACGACTTCGACCGTCTCGGCATGATTTTCCGTGCCTCACCGCGCCAGTCGGATTTGATTATTGCCGCCGGTACAATCACCAAGAAAATGGCTCCGAGACTGAAGCTTCTGTACGATCAGATGGCCGAGCCGCGCTATGTTATCGCGATGGGCGGCTGCACTGTCAAAGGTGGCCCGTTCTATTATGACAGTTATGCGGTTGAGAAAGGTATCGACCATATAGTACCGGTCGACGTATACATCCCCGGCTGTCCGCCGCGTCCGGAGTCGCTGATGGAAGGCTGTTTGACT
>CAZMWI010000018.1:3153-27356 GCA_964569945.1 uncultured Ignavibacteriaceae bacterium | reverse complement strand
CAACATTTTTGCGCTTTTGGATTGATCGCCCGCTTTGAGTCGATAAAAATATATACCGCTCGATGATTCACGGCCGGAATCGTCGCGGCCGTCCCACCCAACCGAATGATATCCGACATTTTGTTCTTCATCGACCACCGTCCGTACCTTGCGTCCGAGAATATTATATATCGACAATTCCACCGCCGCGCGATGCGGCAGAATGTATTCAATTACGGTCGATGAATTGAACGGGTTGGGGTAGTTCTGCGCCAGAAATATTTGATCCGGAAGCAGACCGGCCATATCATCTTCAAGACCGGTCGAAAGGAAATATTTATTACGGGCTCGTATGGCGCTCGAGCGAAGCTGATTGATGTAACCGGCTCCGATGACGGCGAATATGGCCGTATCGGCCTCGCCCGGCAAAAGAGTAAACGGGCCCGTCGCAATTACGTGAGCGACGTCCTCATTGATTTCCGCCGTTTGACTCGTATCGACAAAACCCCCGGATAGAAAATCGAATTTATCGGCGTCGGGATATCCGCGTCTGTTCCAGATGTCCCGCTTGAGCACCCGGTACGATTTCGCGCCTTCGAAGTTGATGACCGATAACCCTCGATACCACGATGAATCTCCCGACGGCGTGTAGTCACGAAACACATAACCCATATTTTCACCGGGAGAGAAATGGCCCTCGACATAGGCGTCGTGCCAGCGATAGTACATCCAGTCGAAATACAGGCCGACATAAAAACTTGTCAGGATGTTGGGGCTTTGATTCTTGAAAGTGTACTCCAGCACCACGAAATTATTGTCGGGATATTCGTTCCAGCTGTACGTCCTCTGGCTGACTTTGACCCCGATCGGATTTTGTGCGAAGTTGTCGTCGAAGTACGAATATGTCTCCTGGTCGGCGAACTGCCCCGGGACCGAAATAGCCATCTCTCCCCCGACTTCGATTCTGAAATCATTTTCGAATTCATCATCCTGCCCGGTTAAACCATCAGAAACCTGATCCGGCGACCGCCCCAACACCAAACCTGCTTCGTACAGGTTGTTGGTTGACAGGTCATCGTACATAAATCCACTATAACCCCGGCTGTCTATCGAGCCATTGCCGAATCCGTATCGACCGAAATTGGAGACGGTGAAACGCATCACATCAGAGCCGTGCGTGTAGAAGGTCGAATCCGGATAGTACCCGACGTGCAATTGAAAATCAATCCTTTTATTATAGAACCGTGCACCGTGCAAATAGTATGACCCCATTATGACCGTCCCCGGAAACAACGTATCATCGGTGGCGATGTGCACGTATTCCGGCGCGGCGACCGTATCAAAATAGCCTATGTGCCCGATGTACACGGAATCGGTCAGGATGTCCAGCCCCGGGAAATTATTATTAAACCCGATCCAAACCGAGTCGGCATCACAAGCATAGTTGGTTACCGAAATTCCCACGTCAACCTCTCCACCGGGGTCGGTGGTGTCGTAATCGAAGCGTGCGATGCGCAAATCGGGCGACAGCATGTCGCCGAGGTATTCCAGCGCACCGGGAATATTTAGAATACCCCAGCCATAAGCGTTGTTCGGGTACGGTTCCCCGGTCGGCGTGGCGCCGAGAAGCAGTGCTTCTTTGATCTGATCGACCGTAGCCTCGGGCGCGAACTGCCGCAATATAGCCACCGCTCCGGCGACGTGCGGCGCAGACATCGACGTGCCGCCGCTGACCGTATACGTCCCGCCCGGCTCGCACGAACGAATTTCACCCCCGGGCGCGACGACATTCGGCTTGATCGAAACCGAGTCACAATTCGACGGGCCCCGCGATGAGAAGTGGGTAATCAGGCCGGTCACGTGATGCACTGCTCCGATGGCGAAATTGGTCAGAGAATCCACTGCCCGACTGGCCGGTGAGCGGATCGTCATCGACGCCGTCCCTTCGTTTCCGGCCGCGAAGATGTTCACTATGCCAAGAGCTTCGGTATTGTCAATCATATCCCAGAGCCAGTCCACACAATCGCCGGTCCAGCCCCAGCTGTTGTTGACCACGTCGGGCACGTCGGCGGTCGTATTGGGATTGCCGTCCGGATCGGCGAGCCATTGATAGGCGTCCAGGGCGCTCGATGCCGCTGTCGCAATCCAACGGGCATCGGGTGCAATTCCGACTGTATCTCCGGTTAAATCATCGTGACCGACCATAATTCCGGTCGTGTGAGTTCCGTGGAAATACCCAGCGGTTGGAAACATGACCGTATCATCACGAACGTAATAAGCCGCCATCGTGTCGCCGTCGAGGCCTTTCCAATTATTATAAAGCGCAGGGTGATGACCATCGACACCGGAGACATCATAGTTGGCGACAATGCGTCCCTTACCGGTCAAGCCCATACTCCAGGCGGAATCCGCGCCGACATAAATGAGGTTGGTTTCGGCTCCGGCGGTCGATGTATCTTCCAGCCTGTCGGGAAATTCGTCGACCGGCTGTATTGGTTCCAATACGGGAATCGATCTTATTTCGATAACATCGGGTCGCCGCGATAATTTATAGATTTCGCCTTTTGTTACCGTCGCCTTGATAGCGTTGACAATCCAGTAGGATTTTATATTCGAGGCTTTACCATCGTTTTGCAGGTTGTCCAAATAGCCAAGAATGTCGGCTTGTGCAGCTTCCGTATTTTTTTGCAGCCGTACCATGCCCAGAGTGTGTCTCGCCGAATAGGATTTAACAGATTGCAGCTGCTCTTTTAATTGATCCGGACTCAACCCCCCCGCGATGCCCATTATGACATCGACCATGTCGTTGTCGTCGAGACTGTTAAGCCGGGATTGGAGATCGGGATTGATTGAAGCATTAATCGGTACAGATACAGCAAAAAACAGTAAAATGAAAAAAATCAAAACCCTGCTGCAATTATTCATGGCCGCTTCCAATTAAAAAATATGCCGCCGGTATCCGAAAACTATCCCGCCGGGCATAAATGGCTGTCTCCCCTTTTATTATATTAAATTTTTTTTAAAGGTCAATTACTAAAACGGGATAGAATAATACACTACTATTTGTGTTTGATTTTGAGCTGATCTTTTCCTTAAATTCGATATGGACTTGAAACTTATAAAAGATGAAACTACGGCGCTCGCAAAAAGCGGCGGTGCGGCTGATCTGGGGGTATGTCGCCTCGACAAGCTTCGCGGTAACTTTCATTATGAATTAAAAAGCATCTCTCGAAAATTAAACACCGGCATCGCTTTGGGCGTCTCATTATCGAGGCCGGTTTTGGATACAATAACCAGCCGACCGAACCAGATTTATAAGGCCCACTACCAACAGGTAAATCACATTTTGAACGATTTGGCGTATCGAATTTCAAATTATTTGCAAAGACAGGGAGCCCGGGCACTGCCGATACCGGCATCCAAGATAGTCAACTGGAAACCGCTGCGGGCGCATCTGTCTCACCGGGAAATCGCTTTCAAAGCGGGATTGGGCTGGCACGGACGCAATAATTTGCTGGTCAATCCGGTTTATGGTTCCCAGTACCGCCTGGTGACGGTGCTGACCGATCTCGAACTCGAACCAGATGAAATCTGCAAGGGCGATTGCGGAAATTGCCGGACCTGCATTAGAGCCTGCCCCGTCGGTGCCATCGGAGAAAACGTTGAAGATTTCAATCTGGATGCATGTCATGCCAAGGTTCGCGAGTTCGCCCGCATGCCTGACATGGGTCACCTGATCTGCGGCTTGTGCCTTAAAGTCTGCGTCGGTAAAAATCGGGGAGAAATTGAAAATGGGAAGAATTAAAACACCGCTGCCGGGCAAGATGATAATTTCGGCCCTGTATTCAAGCCTGGACAACATGATTCAGGCGCTGGAACAAATCGAGAAAAAGTACGGCCGGATAGAATTCGAAACCGATGAAATGGATTTTCTGCACACCACCTACTACCGCGAAGAAATGGGCGACAATCTCAAACGCAAATTCTTCTCTTTTATCGATCCGATCGACCGCTCCGAACTGGCCGATCTTAAAATCTGGACCGCCAAGCTCGAAGAGAAATTCGGCGAAAAATCCGGTGACTACATTTTCAGGACGATCAATCTCGATCCCGGCATACTAACACTGGCTAATCTGACTCTGGCTTCGACCAAGGATTTCGCGCACCGGATATATCTTCGTGACGGCATTTATGCCGAAACGACACTGATTTTCAGGAACAATAAATTCGTGGCTCTTCCCTGGACCTATCCCGATTACACCGAACCGCAGGTTACGGAATTTTTGACCCGCGTCAGGGAAAGTCTCGGCATGCAGGAAGTGGAAATATAAATGGTATTTAATTCATAAAACGGAGGGTGCATGAACAGGGGTATGACAATGAAGTCGGGTATCGGTGGGGTAATTTTACTGCTTATCATGGTGGCATCTTGTTTCGCAGAGAGGTCGGTTTTCTGGGGAGACCTCGAACCGGGGCCGTATGGTGTCGGGTATCGTACTATCGAAAAATATGACAGCTCGCGTGTTTTCCGCAGCAAGATTGATTATTTCGGACAGGTTATTCCCGGCGAAAGACTGCGACCGATACAAATCTGTTTGTGGTATCCTGCCAAAACATCGGATTCGGACATTAAAGTCGTTCTGGGCGAGTATTCGTTCACCTATCCCAACGACGATGCCTTCATGAGGCATCTGTCGATGATCCAGAATCGCGATATCGGCTATTGGATGCAATCGGTCGGTGTCGGCAGCGGGCCTATGCTCAATATTTTGTCGACGAATATGGAGGCGGTGAAAGACGCCGCAATCGCCGACGGCTCATTTCCGCTTCTGATCTACTTCACGTCATTGCAGGGCGACCTTGAAGAAAACGCCACCCTCTGTGAATACCTGGCCAGCTACGGTTTTATCGTAACCGCGACGCACCCGGTCGGGCAAAACAGCGTCATGCCGGGCTTGTCACAAGCCGATTTGGAGACGGCCATTCGGGACCGCGAACTGGTTTGGGCGATCGCGCGAAACCTTCCCGGTGTCAATCCGGATAAACTGGGTGTGTTCGGATTATCTTCCGGAGGCGCGGCGGCTCTGTTGATGCAAATGCGAAACGGCGACGTCGATGCCGTCGCGGGTCTGGAAGACGCGTATACCTTCCCCCCAATAATCGAACTGATCAAAGAAAATCCTTTCTACGACGCCAATAAAGCCGTCGTACCGATCATGCAGTTCTATTCCGGTTCCGGAGAAAAGGCTGAATATGGTTTGATTCAGGACATTCGGTTCGCCCCGATATATTCGTACGATGCAAGCGATTTCAGCCGCGATGACTTTACCATCTTCGGAACCGTAAGGGCGTTAGTCCCTGACAGCACCGGTAAAACCGGGACGGTCGACAGTCATAAGTACGACGCCGTATGTCGGATGGTCCTTAATTACTTT
This sequence comes from uncultured Ignavibacteriaceae bacterium, assembly GCA_964569945.1. Taxonomy (GTDB): domain Bacteria; phylum Zixibacteria; class MSB-5A5; order GN15; family PGXB01; genus CALAMC01. Next base: position 21,942 of record CAZMWI010000018.1, on the reverse strand, counting down.
AAAGCCGTTCTAAGCGACGACGATAAGTCGCTCCAGTACGCGCTGAACAATCCGGAAACCAATGGCTATCCGGCGGACCTTTATAAAGTCAAATTCACTCGGGCAAAGAAAATTCCCCCGACCGAGCAGCAGTTCGCGAGTATCATACAAACGCACGGTGCGGAAACGGCCTGCGACCTGTATTATAAATTTCACCCGGACTTCCCCGACTGGCGATTTTTTGACGAAACGACGATTAACGCCTATGGCTATCGCATGCTTCAGATGGGGCAGGTCGATCAGGCAAACAAACTGTTCAAGATGAACGCCGACGCCAATCCGAAATCGGCCAACTGCTGGGACAGCTATGCCGATGGCCTTCTGGCCGCAGGAGATTCGACCAACGCCGCCGGGTGTTACCAAAAAGTCCTGCAAATTCTCGACGAAGACAACCAGAGCAATGTGTTGTACCGGGACATCCTCAAAGCCAACGCCGAAGCGTTCCTGGGACAAACCGGGCAGTAAAGAAAATTATAAACCGCCTTTATGACGGAGGACGATATGCCGCAGCAAAAAAATGATCTCACACGCCGAAATTTTCTGGGCAGGACTGTGGCCGGCCTGGCCGCGACCGGGCTGGCCGGGATGGCCCCGATTTCGGCCATTGCGCAGGTTGAAGAAAAACCCGAAGCCAAAAAAGAAATAATCCACAGGACTCTCGGTCGTACCGGGTTGAACATCCCCATTGTCAGCATGGGTGTCATGAACTCTAACAATCCCGGAGTCGTGCAGGCCTCGTACGAAATGGGCGTCAGACATTTCGATACCGCCGCCGCGTACCAGATGGGTCGCAATGAACAGATGGTCGGGGCCGTCATAAATAAACTGAATGCCCGCGGCAAAGTTATCATAGCAACCAAATCCTATTCACCGGACCAAAGACGCGGAGGTGATTCGAAAGCGATCATGGACAATATTATCAAGCTATGCGAGGGCAGTCTCAGCAGACTCAAGACCGACTACGTCGACATTTTCTACATTCACAGCGTTAACGACGCCGAGACGGTTAAAAATAAAGTCGTCCAGGAAGCTCTCTCGAAACTCAAAGAACAGAAGAAAATCAGGTTCTGCGGGGTTTCGACTCATTCCAATATGGCCGAGGTTATTAATGCCGCGGCAGCCGACGGCTTTTACGACGTCGTCCTGACCGGCATCAATTTCACGCAGGCTGATGATAAGGTCCTGCTGGACGCCGTAAAAAATGCCGCCGATAAAGGCGTTGGTATGGTCGGGATGAAAACGTTTGCGGGTGGGTCGCGCTGGCCCGATCCCGAATCGCGCTCGAAATACAGCAGCAAGGTCATAAATTCGGCGGCCCATAAATGGGTGCTCAGCAGAACCGGCATTCATACGACCATCCCCGGCTATGACAACTACGACCACATGAAAGAAGACTTCGCCGCGGCGATGGACCTCGAGTTCACCGACGAGGAGCGCTCTTTCCTGGCCGACAACAACGTCCGGTTGAGCATGGGCTACTGCCGCCAGTGCCAAAAATGCCTGGCCAGCTGCCCCAATGATGTCGATGTGCCGGCTCTAATGCGGACCCACATGTACGCCGCGCAGTACGGCAACCTGGCGCACGCCCGGATGACGTACGACGAAATAGCATCCGGTCATAAACTGGACGCCTGCATCTCGTGTGGTGAATGCACCGCCCGGTGCAATAATACGGTGGATATATCGCGGCGCATAGACGAACTGAAATTGATCTACGCCTGATATCGATGATTGACTTTAGATTGAGACGGCTTTCCGCCGTCTCAATTTTTATTTGCTCAATTTTGCAAATGTCATATTAATATGACATGAATCTTCATATTTTTCAGCATGTCCCTTTCGAGGGGCCGGGGTTTATTGCATCCTGGGCTGAAGAAAATGGGCATGATATATCCATAACGCCCATATACGGCGGAAAGCGGCTTCCCGATATCGAGGACGTCGACGCCTTGATCGTGATGGGTGGACCGATGAACATATACGCCGAAAAAGAACACCCCTGGCTGGTGCCAGAAAAGGCCTTCATTAAAAGGGCTGTAGCATCGGGCAAAATCGTTATCGGCTTTTGCCTGGGGGCGCAATTGATTGCCGATGCTCTCGGTCAAAAGGTTTATCCTGGGCCAAACAAAGAAATCGGCTGGTGGCCGGTGCGAATTTGCCGAGACTCCGGCTTGCCTGCAGTGATCGACGTCCTCCCCGACGAGTTCACAACTTTCCACTGGCATGGAGAGACATTTAATATTCCCGACGGCGGCGTACGGTTCGCCGAAAGCGATGCCTTTCCGAACCAGGGATTTGTTTACGGGAACAATGTCTGGGCTTTGCAGTTTCACCCGGAAATGATGCTCGACGGCATCGAAAAACTGGCGGAAAATTGCGCCGGTGATTTAACCAAAGGTGCATTTGTTCAAAATGCCGCGCAACTCCGGGAAGGATTTATGGCCCACGGTAGCAAAGCTAATAATCTGTTGGCCCTTTTATTAGACAAAATCATTTGCTAACAAAATAGAAAGGCAGGAAAATGGAACACTGGACAAATCTAATTACCGAATGGCTGGCGGCGTACGGCCTCAAGGTAGCCGGAGCTCTGGCCATACTTATTTTCGGGCGCATTGTAGTCGGACTTATCGCGTCGATGGTCGGCCGACTGCTCCGACGCGCCAAAACCGAAGAGACTCTCACTAAGTTCGTCACCAGCCTGACCCGTATCGGCTTGTTGATCTTTGTCATCCTGGCGGCGGTCAACACGCTCGGCATAGAAACGACTTCTTTCGTGGCCGTAATCGGTGCCGCCGGTTTGGCGGTCGGTTTCGCCCTTCAGGGATCACTGGCGAATTTCGCGTCGGGAGTCATGCTGATAATCTTTCGCCCCTTCAAAACCGGGGACTTCGTGGAAGCCGGCGGCACGACCGGAAGTGTCGAAGCCATCCACATTTTCAATACCGTCCTGAAAACGCCTGACAATAAAATGATTATAATCCCAAACAGCGCCGTCACCGGCGGTAATATTACCAACTATTCGGCCCACGAAACGCGGCGGGTGGATATGGTTTTCGGTATCGGCTATGACGATGACATCAGGAAAGCCAAACAGGTTCTCGAACAAATCCTGGCCGCCGACGAACGAATCCTTAAGGACCCGGCACCGGTCGTGGCCGTCTCCGAACTGGCCGACAGCTCGATCAATTTCGTCGTTCGTCCCTGGGTTAAAACGGCGGATTATTGGGGCGTCTTTTTCGATGTCACCGAAAAAGTGAAACTTACTTTCGACGACCAAGGCATCAGTATTCCGTATCCGCAGCAGGACGTGCACATGCATCAGGTTGTAACGGAAAAAGCTGCTTAGTACTGATAGCAAATTAGAAAGGCCCGTCTAAGATGGCAGGCCTTTATTATAAAATATTATTCTAATCGTCGTTGCCCGGAGCTTCTTCGGACCGCTTTTCGAAATTGCTCAATACTGTTCCCCAGGCTTTATCGAAGTAATCGAACACCTCCTGCCAGGCTTCTCCTTCGCCCCAGCCGTGATGAGTCAATTTGACTTTAACTTCATTATCGGGCAGTTGTTCGAATTGCAAAACCACAATGGTATGAATGTCCCTCAGGTCACCAAACGATGGTGGCGCGTTCCACTCGAAGCTGAGCATCTTTTTAGGCAGATAGCTTAAAACCCGGCAAAATTCCGAGCCCCGGGAACCGTACGGGGCCGCCATATCAAAATAAATTTCGTACGGCCCGCCCACTCGCAGTTCGACCTTGGCGTTGGGCGAAAAGAAAGATTCTACTCCTTCGGTCGTCGTCCACGCCTTCCAAACGTCATCGAGCGAAGCCGTCACGGTTGCTTCTTTGACGATGGCTTTATCGGTTGGTTCGGCGACATATCGGTAAGACGGCGTATAATCGCACAACAGCGACACGTTCATTTTTGACATTTTATAAGTGTGCAATCCGGCGATCACGGATGGTTCTGTATCCATTATTTCGTGAGCTTCCTTCTCGGAGGCTACCTGCAGGATTATGAGTCCGAGTTTGAAATCGAACACCGGACCGGCCGTGATAACCTTTTTGTCGTGGGTCAGTTTTTTAAGATATTGAAAATGTCTGGACATAACCTTCATTTCTTCGGGGGTTACGTCATCGGGCCACGTCGGCCGGGTGCCGATCAATTCGACAAGGTAGTGTTCGGGCCGGTCCATCTTCTTTCCTCCATCCTGAGCCGATATTGCAGGTATCGAGAATATCAACAATAACAGCGCCATCACGATATTTTTCATTAGACTTTTTCCTTATTAAATTGTCACAAAATTGGTTGGGTTTTGTATTACCAATGTGCCCGCTAAGCGCGAACCTGTCAAGGACATAATGATTATTGTTTTAAGGGAATCAATAATTTATCCTTCATTGTTGACAAAACGGGTCGAACAGATTCGACAAAGAAGCGTTAAAATGTAAAGGAATATTGATGGATAAATTTGTTATTTCCGGCGGGAAAAAGCTGAGCGGGACTGTCAGGACCGATGGTTCCAAAAATGCCGCATTACCGATTATCGCCGGGGCCATACTGGTCTCGTCCGGCGAAGTCACTCTTCACAATATCCCCAACCTGCGCGATATTTTCACGATTAAAAAGCTTTTGGAAAGCCTCGGGGCCAAAGTCGACTATACTCCTGATGAAGGCACCATGGTTATCGACAGCAGCGAGCTTACCAACAATGTCGCTCCGTACGATCTTGTTCGCCAGATGCGGGCGTCGTTTCTGGTGCTGGGTCCGCTCTTGAGCCGAATGCACGAAGCCAAAGTATCATTGCCGGGCGGCTGCACCCTTGGTGCGCGACCGGTCGATTTTCATATCAAAGGGTTTCAGGAACTGGGGGCGGAGTTGACCGAGGATGCCGGTTATATCGTCGCTCGGGCCAAAAAACTTGAAGGCGCAACCGTCATTTTCGACCGGCCTTCTCACACCGGCACCGAAAACCTGATTTTCGGCGCGACCCTGGCTGCAGGGACGACCCGAATTATAAATGCCGCCTGTGATCCGGAAATTGTCGATGTATCAAATTTCCTGAACGAAGCCGGGGCGAAAATATCCGGAGCGGGCACGGCGACGGTCACGATTGAAGGCGTAACCGAATTAAAACCAATAACTTACCGAGTTTCCGGGGATCGTCTGGTGGCCGGGACATATATGTTTGCCGCCTCCGCCACCGGCAGTAGTCTGGAAGTTGAAGGCATTAATCCTCTTCATCTTACCATGGTTTCCCGTAAATTATATGAGATGGGCTGCGAAATTACCGAAGAACGGGACAAACTTAGCATAAAGGCCCCCAAGCGGTTAAAACCGGTCAAGGCGGTTACCTATCCCTTCCCCGGCTTTCCGACCGACCTCCAGGCCTGCTTAATAGCCGCGGCGACCACGGCTGAGGGAACAAGTAGTATCAAGGAAACTGTTTTTGAAGACAGGTTCGCCCACGTGATGGAGCTCCGTCGTCTCGGCGCCGATGTGACCGTCACCGGTGACGAAGCCATAATCAACGGTGTAAAACACCTTAAAGGAACGTCGGTCATGGCCTCCGATATCAGGGCCGGGGCCGGTCTGGTTATAGCCTGCCTCACCGCGGAGGGAGAAAGCGAAGTATTGAGGGTTTACCATATAGACCGTGGCTATGAAAAGCTTGAGCAAAAACTTTCAGCGTTAGGGGCCGATATAAAAAGAATAGACCGTTAACGCTTAAAACTAACATAAGATGCGGAATTTTAACATGTTGAGAAAATCTCTTTTATTGGTAATCCTCGCCATATTGATAGCCGGTTCGGCCGGAGCCCAGGAAACGTATTTCGGAAAGAATAAGGTCCAGTATGAAACGTTCGACTGGCGCTATATCCAAACCCGGCATTTCGATATTTATTTTTATGGTCGGAGCTATGACAACGCCAAATTCGCCGCGAAAGTATTGGAAAACGCCTACAACGTCATTACCTGTCAGATCAACTATCAAATCCATACGCGCATTCCCGTCTTTCTGTACAGTGCGCGGAACGATTTTCAGCAGACCAATATCGTACCATCGCTTATCAGCGAAGGGGTCGGTGGTTTTACCGAGGCCTCGAAAAACCGGGTGGCGATCTACAATGAAGGCTCGGTCGAAGATCTCAGGCATGTCCTGCACCACGAACTTACGCACGCCATAATTTATGACATGATATACGGCAACCTGTTCACGTCGCTGTTGAGCCGGCGGAGGCTGTTCAATCTTCCCCTGTGGTTCGCCGAGGGTTACGCCGAGTACAGCTCCCGCAAAGAATGGCACTACCGGGCCGATATGATCGTCCGTGATGCCACCGTAAATAATTACCTGGCACCTCCGGATTACATCGGCGGCGGGATGGAGTACTACGAGGGCTTCGCCATGGTGCGGTTCATCGCCGAAACGTACGGACAGGAAAAAATCGGTGAGCTTCTTGCTAAAGGCAAAGTATATCTCAGCATGGACAAGGCGATTGAGGCCGCAATCGGTGTCAAACCGGAGGAGTTCTGGGATAAATTTTCACTGGAAATGAAACGCCGCTACTGGCCGGAAATTTCTCTGCGTAAGCAGCCCGATGAAATCGGGAAAGCTCTTACCGATCATACTAAAGATGAATCGAATTACAATGCCAAACCGGTCTTTTCGCCTCAGGGTGACAAGCTGGCCATATTTTCGGATAGAAGCGATTACCCGGAGATTTATTTGATTTCGGCTATCGACGGAAAAGAAATTGATAAGCTCGTCAAAGCGCAACGATCGGGCGAAATTGAAACGGTCTATTCGTATTATTCCTCGATCGGGTTTTCACCCGACGGTGAAAAAATCGTCTTTATAACAAAATCGCAGGGACGCGATGCGCTTTTCTTCCTGCGTTTGAAGGGCAAGGATATTTATCTTAAAAAGTACTTCGATTACAATTCCATACTGTCACCGGTCTGGTCCCCCGACGGAACCAAAATCGCCTTTGCGGCCCTTGACGGCCCCTGGCGCGATCTGGTGATTTATGACATCGAAGGCGACTCCACATACAGCCTCATGCGCGACCGTTACGACGACATGGAACCCTCCTGGGCTCCGGATTCGAAGAGAATTTTCTTCTCTTCCGACCGCCCGCACCCTGTAACCGAGAAAATACTTGCACGCCTGGATCAGGTCGGGGCCGACAGTATCAAATATTCGACAATATATACTGATGATAAGTACGGCAATTACAACATCTTCTCGATAGACGTTAGTACCCGCAAAATTACTCCGATCATGTGCGGGCCGGGACAAAACCGAGAGCCGGTCGTATCTCCCGACGGCGAAAAAATATGTTTCGTCTCGAACCGCAACGGGATCGACAACCTGTATATATCGTACCTCGATTCCTCGGCGACGTTCGCCATAACCGATATACTAACCGGTACCCAGTCGCCGTCGTGGTCACCGGACGGCACCAAAATAGCTTTCTCCTCATTCCAGAAGGGCGGCTATGATGTCTATGTCATAAAGGACATTCAGCCCGCCGGAAACAATGGCGTCCTGGAACCGACGGGGTTTGTCAAGGGTGAGTACGGTCAACCGATACCGTCACCCTGCACGAAAGGTACTGAGGAGATCGCTTCCGCCGACACAACCGCCGATAGTATTGAAGTTCATCCGATAGCGCGGGCTGAGGGCCTCTTCACCCCCGCCGATTCAACTGCCGCAGATACGACTGCCGATAGCACGCAGCACGCCGCGGTCGACAGCACAAGAATCGAAGGCGGAGATTTCGTCTACGTGGAACCGACCGATGAGACGACCAATCCGATTGACACACTTTTCACGCCTGTTTCGGACAGCACCGGATCGAGATCATACCGTACGAAAGAAGAACAGGCCGTGTTCGACTCCATTGGCACCAATAACAAGCTCCCCGATGGTGAGTACAAAGTTAAACCGTACCGGGCCAAGTTCACTCCTGATTATGTCAGCGGCGGATTTTCGTACGATTCGTTTTTCGGTCTGCGCGGGCAATCGGCATTTATTTTCTCCGATTACCTCGGCGACAACCAGATATACCTGTTGACCGACCTGGTCAACACGCTCGATCAGACCAATATTATGGCGTACTATTTTTATAACCGACGGCGCACCAGCCTCGGGGCCGGGATTTTCCACAACCAGAATTATTATCTCGACAATCAGGATTTCCTGTTCAGCGACAGGTTGTACGGCATGCAGCTATTCGCCTCGCATCCTTTTTCGAAATATTTCCGGGCCGAGACCGAGCTGTCACAATACTTTATCGACCGGCACTACCACGACGCCGGTGATCCAAGGCAGGATCGGTCCACCAAAGTCTCACAGGCTAAATTTTCGCTGGTGCAGGATAATATCATCTGGGGTGTTACGGGACCGCTCGACGGGCGTCGATCCCGGCTGGACTTTACCGCCGCCAAAGACCTGTTCAATGAGAGCGATATATCCTTTTACAGCGGCGAATTCGATTACCGTCGCTACTGGCATATAAAAAGCCTGTTTTCTCTGGCCGCTCGTTTTTCGGCCGGGGCATCGGGAGGACGAACACCAAAACGATATTTCCTCGGCGGCACAACCAACTGGATAGGCAACGTCGTGGTCGACGCCTCGGTGTACGACGTCGAAAACCTGTACTTCTCCGACGTCGTCACGCCGCTAAGAGGATTCGACTATTATGAGCTTTCGGGCACCCGGTATTTCCTGTCCAACCTGGAATTCCGCTATCCTTTCATAGATTATCTGAAAACCAACTTCCCGCTGCCAATGACTATCGGATACGTAACCGGTAACATATTCTTCGACATGGGTTCGACCTGGGATGGCTCCGATTTCAAGGGCGGGACCACGGTCGACGGTCCGGCCCGGCTGCAGGATATTAAATCGGCTTTCGGTTTTGGAATCCGGGGAAACCTCGGTATCTTCGTCCTTCGCTACGACCTGGCCTGGAAAACCGATTTCAGTGAGGTGGCGGCGCACCCCAAAAGCTATTTCTCCCTCGGCGCTGACTTTTAAATAAGGCGGTTAAGATAATCGACCCTTCCGGCTTTTCCCGGAGGGGTTTTTGTTTATTCACCCCCCGTCCAATAGTGAAATATTGATGGACAATTTGGGCAAACCCGGTATATTATTAACGTTAATTAACCTATAAGGCAGGGGTTTGTTTCGAAAAGGCGGATTGATCGCAGTATCCGCCGGGCCTCAATTATGCTGTACCAGCCTTTTGCCGGCAATAAGTTATAGAATTAAAACGCCGATATTAGATTATGCCGACAACGACGGGTACGATTATACCCCGAACGTCGGAAAAATAAAACCATCCTTTCTTAGGAGGCAGTCATGAAAAGACTGCATTTGATTGGTTGTCTTCTTGGTCTTTCTTTCCTGACGAGTTTGGTCCTTTGTACTAACGGCATCACGGATGATTTGCAAACTATAAAGAAATCTGTGCTAAATGTCGGACAATTCCGTGCCGCTGACGGCAGTATTGATCTTGAAGCCGCCCGGGTTTCCGGCTATGAGGGATCGCTTGACCTGGCCGGATATCGGATGCAAATAAACACTCAAACAGGTGAGCCGGTGATTGCACCCTCCCTTTCAGAGAATTTAATCGACAGTCCCGATGATAAGTACTGGGCGCCGATTATGACTACTTCGGGGTCAGGTATCAACGGCGATATTTATTCACTCGCAATTTACAACAACAAGCTTATTGCTGGTGGGCTTTTCACGACCGCCGGAGGGCTGAGCGCTCCTCATATTGCGGCCTGGGACGGGATATCCTGGGTACCGCTGGGCACCGGAACCGATAATAACGTAACGGCTCTAACCGTCTACAATAATAGGCTGATTGCCGGAGGGTTGTTTACAACCGCGGGCGGCAACCCGGCGGCATACATCGCTTCATGGGACGGTTCCTCATGGTCGGCCCTTGGGGACGGAACCAACGGCAATGTCTACGCTTTCACCACCTTCGACAGCAAACTAATTGTCGGGGGGAACTTCACTTCCGCCGGCGGCATGACCGCTAACTACGTCGCATCATGGGACGGGTCGGCATGGTCCACACTTGGCACCGGGATGAACAATTTCGTGCGAGCTTTTCAGGTTTATAACTCACAGTTGTATGCGGGCGGCAGTTTTACGACAGCCGGAGGAGCGACCGCCAACCGCATTGCCATGTGGGACGGTTTGTCGTGGTCCCCGGTCGGCTCCGGATTAAATAACAACGTTCGCGCTTTTGTCATATATAATGGCAACCTTGTCGCGGCCGGCTCTTTTACTGCCGCCGGAAGTACGACTCTTAATCATATTGCCTCCTGGAACGGAACATCGTGGGCGGCCATAGGCACAGGTATAAACAGCAATGTGTACTGCCTCGCCATATTCAACAATAACATTGTCGCAGGCGGCAACTTCACTGCGGCAGGCGGCACTTCGGCACCCAATATCGCCGTCTGGAATGGTACTGCCTGGTCGTGTCCCGGATCGGGAATGAACGGCTCTGTCTTTGCGCTGACGGTTTATAATTCCGACATCGCCGCGGGAGGCCTGTTTACGACCGCCGGAGGAATCAACTCATCAAAGATCTCCCTCTGGAACGGGACGATATGGAAAAATTTCAGTATGGGCCTGAACAACATCGCCCGGGCCTTTATAAATTATGACAACAAGTTGATCGCCGGCGGAAGCTTCACAAGTGCCGGGGGCATCGGTGCAAGTTATATAGCGGCGTGGGACGGAGCGGCCTGGTCGGCTTTGGGGACCGGCACCAACGGGCTGGTGCGGGCCTTCGCGATATATGACAATAAGCTGATCGTCGGGGGGTACTTTGCCAATGCCGGTGGCGTCGCCTGCAATAACGTCGCAGCCTGGGACGGCACATCATGGACTTCGTTGAGTACTGGCACGAATGATATTGTCAACACCTTAGCTGTCTATAGCGGTCGGCTGATTGCCGGAGGCCAATTCACCTACGCGGGAGGAACAACGGTCGGCAATATCGCCGCGTGGGATGGATCTTCCTGGTCTGCGCTAGGTTCCGGCATGAACAATTTTGTTTACGCCCTGACTGTTTACGATAACAAGCTAATAGCGGGAGGGGCGTTCACCGATGCCGGAGGCGTAACGGTACACTTTATCGCGGCGTGGAATGATATTGCATGGACCGGGCTCGGCGGCGGTGTTAATGATTATGTCCTCGTGCTTAATAGCGATTATGCCGGTCTGCTAATCGCCGGAGGATATTTCACCCTCGCGGACGGTTTCACTGCAAACCGCATCGCGGCCTGGGACGGTTCAGGCTGGTCAGCGCTTGGTACCGGCATGACCAACATTGTCCGGGCTTTGGCGGTGTACGACTACAAATTGGTGGCGGGCGGAGTTTTCGCTACTGCCGGCGGCGTCGCCGCAAGCAATACAGCCGTATGGGATGGCTCGGTATGGGCGGCCATGGGCTCCGGGACCAATAACTTTGTCAGGGCACTGTGCGTTTTCGATACAAGTCTTGTGGTCGGGGGTGATTTTCTGTTGGCCGGCAACAAGACCGCGCGATACGCCGCCACCTGGAACAAGGCCACCTTGATTAACTGCTGTGAGGTCTGGGGCACGCCCGGTGACGTCAACAGCGATAACGCCGTAAACCTCGTGGATATTTTGTACCTGATCGCTCATTTGTATAACAAACCCGCCGGACCCGGTAATCCCAACGGCTGTGATCTCCTTATGGATGCCAACGGTGATAATGCCGTTAATTTGATAGACATATTATACTTGATAGCGTACCGGTACAACCATCCGGCCGGACCGGAACCGGTATGTCCCGTTTTGGAATAAGATTTAAAACCAGAACAAATTAAGCAATATATGGCTCACAGGTTAGATCGGCCCCGTTTTCAGTCCGAACCCCGGGCATAATCTACGACCAGAATATTGCCTTCGTGCAAGCTTCCGTGCAAAGCTGATTTTGCACGCTCGGCATCGCTGTCGCTTTTCATCCTGACGAAACCATAACCTTTATCGGCGACGATTTTGGCTGTTTCTACTTCACCATAAACCGAAAAAAGATCCGTCAGCTGTCTGACCGTTATATTATAGGTCAGATTCCCGACAAATAATTTTCTGCCCCTCATAAGTTCATCCGTATTTCAAGGCGCCCCCTAAATCGTACTGCAATGCGAAAGCATTTGATATGCCACCGGCACTATTTTTTCAAGTCTTCTCGTTCCGATTCAGTTTGGACGCTATTTCTTTTTCCTTTTGCCGTTTCCGTCGGTCTTGTCGTTTTTTGCCATTGCCTCTTCGGCAATAGTCTTAAATTGCCGCCCCAGGCGGTCCAGTTCTTTGTCGGCCAGATCAAAAATGCTGCCTTTCGTAAAACCGCCCGATTTAAGTTCTTTGCCCGCCGGTTTTCCGGTCAAGATTTCTATGCCTTCTTCGACAGTACCGACTGGATATATATGGAACTTGCCTTTTCCCACCGCCTCAACCACGTCGGAACGAAGCTGCAATTCTTCGACGTTCTGCTTCGGCATGATGACGCCCTGACGTCCGGTCAGGCGTTTGTGGGTGCAGACGTCGAAAAAGCCCTCGATCTTTTCATTGATCCCGCCGATAGGCTGAATCTCCCCGTACTGATTTACCGAACCGGTGACGGCTATTCCCTGATCGATAGGTACACCGGACAGGGTCGATAAAATCACATAAATTTCGGTTGAGGAGGCCGAGTCGCCGTCGACGCCCGAGTAGGACTGCTCGAAACAGATCGACGCCGACATAATAAGCGGTTTGTTCTGTGCGAATTTTCCGCGCAGGAACCCGCTCAAAACCAGGACGCCTTTGTTGTGCACCGGGCCGGACAGATCGGCTTCGCGTTCGATATTAATCACCCCCGCTCGGCCAACCGAGGCGCGGGCGGTGATACGGACCGGACGACCGAAACTGTGTTCGCCGACATTGTATACCGACAATCCGTTGATTTGGCCAACCGCCTTACCCGACGTTTTTACCAGGTAAATATCGTTGTCGTACATCTCCTGAATTTTATCCTCGATCAAATTGACGCGGTTGCGCTGATTGGCCAATGCGGTAAGGACGTGGTTTGAGCTGACCTTTTTCTTTTTCCCATCGGAGGCGACGATGGCCGACTCTCGAATCAGATCGGCGATGAGAGTAAATTGTGTTGAAAGCTTGTCCTTGCGTCCGGCCAGGCGGATGCCGTGGGCCGCTACTTCCCGCAACCCGGAGACGTCAAAAGACATGAGTGAGTCGTCATCCACGATCTTGCGTACGAATGAAACGTATTCTCTTAACGATGCATTTGTCAACGGCATGACATGATCGAATTCGGCTTTCACCTTGAAAATTTTCTTGAAATCTTCTTCGTAGTTCCATAGTACAGAATAAGTGCGCCTGTCGCCGATAAGAACAACTTTGACATCGACGTCGATCGGCATCGGCTTTAAGCCCGAACCGGCCATCTGATAGAAAGGATCGTAACCGGCGATTTCCAGCTTTTCACTGGTCAGAGTCCTTTTGAGGGGTTTCCAAACACCCGGCTCGGTAAACAGGTCGAGGGCGTTAATGATCAGGAAACCTCCCGACGCCGTTAGCAGCGAACCGCCTTTGATACGCGAGAAATCGGTCCTCCAGTAACCGAAACGGTCCACCACGCGCTCCATTGTCCCGAAAATATTCCGGTATGACGGTGAATTTTCCACTACGATCGGGACTTTCTTCTTTCCACTATTATCGAGAATCAGGTTGACCGCGAACTCCTCGAATGGTTCTTTCCGGCGGAACGCGGGAGCTTCTTCTTCACCCCGGCGCGGGCGCGCTTCCTTAAAGCGATCCAGGTCGTTTAGCAGTGCTTCCTCCGCTGCACCAAGATAATCCAGGACCTCCTTTTGAGTGTATTTCTTTTTAATTACCGCAAACTTGTCTGAAATCTGCGGGGAAATCATGGAATAGTCCAGTTTGGACAGTGCCTCATCGAGTTTTTCGGCCAGCTTTTTGGATTCCACCTCGACCAGATTCATATCGTTCATGAGCTTTTCACGCTTGCCCTCGAGTTCATTAAACCGCTCTTCGGAAAACCGTTTTTCCCTTACAAGATGCTCCAGCCGGGCCATATCCATCGGTTCACCGTCGATCATTGGCTGCAATTCATTCCTGACCGACATGCCAACCTGCATTTGCACCATAACAAACCCGGCTTCTTTCATTTTCTTTTCAAACCCGGCGAAAATCTCCTTTTGCCGACCTTCGAAATCGGCCGCGATCCGTACCCGCCGGTTTTTATAATCCTGACCGCCAAGTATTTTCGGCACCACCTTGCGCAATGAATCGATTATGTACTCGACGTCTTTCTTGAACTGCCGCCCCTGCCCGGCTTCGAAAGTTATAGCCAGCGGGCAATCGGCATCTTTGAAATTATTGACATAGCAAACGTCGTTCAACTTGGGGGTGTTGCTGTCGAGATTTTCCAGCAGCTGTTTGATTGTTGTGGAACGGCCGGTACCGCTAAGACCGGTGACAAATATATTATACCCGCGCCGCCTTATTTTAAGGCCGAGGTGTATAGCTTTGACGGCCCTGTCCTGACCTATAATTTTACAGCACGGTTTGGCATCGTCGGTAGATTTTATCTTAAGAGGCGCGAAATTCAGTTTCGCGGCCAGATTTTTCGCCTTTAATTCTTTATGTTTTTTGGCAGGCATAAGTCCTCCTGTACAGATTTTGGCGGAATATACTGCCTTTGATTATATAAAACAAGCCTGACTTGACAAATATGCGGCGACCTATATATTAGAGGCGCTAAATTCGGAAATATGGCGGTATCGTCTAGTGGACTAGGACGGGTGGTTCTCAGCCATCAAACCGGGGTTCGATTCCCCGTACCGCTATTTTTTTTATTTAACGGCACAGGCCCAAAGAAAAAAGGCGGCCTTTCGACCGCCTAATGTTCAAAGGTTTACTTCATATAAAAAATATATAAGGGCCGTAATGAAAACACGACAAGCATGCCTATGAACCACCAGATGCTTAACACCATTATATCTGGTATCAACTTGACAAGAATCAGGGCGACGCAAATCGCGCAACCCTGAATCAATTTGATATCAAAAATAGTAAGTCGTTTAACTCGATCATTGAAAAATTTTATAATTTTCATTTTCTTTACCTCCATTCCAGTAAAGGTAGCTTCATTACAATATACTGTTTAAAGCATGATTTATTCTGAATTTTTTAAGCGGGGGCTACGAGACGAGTTCCGCATCTGGGTCATTGAAAATGCGGCCTAAATTCCTCTGCAAAAAAGCGAGAGTAATTAGACGATCTTCGCAACATTTTAACATTTGAAAGCCCAATCCATACAATTGGAATTGATAGCAATGGATTAGGTTTACTATTATTATGATCTGTAGATAAGACTGCAATTATAATCAATAAGATCTTTCTTAACCTCGGTGAAATTTCTTACAATGGTCCCACTTTCTCCTGATAAAGCTCCTTATGGTATTCATTGCCGTATTTGCGAACAAGATCGGCAAATCCCGGCTCATGAATTAATTGTCTATAATCAGGGTCAAGGAAAAATGTGCCCAAATCAAACTCGGCCGGTACGCTTAACAGTTTTTCAATTACCTGCAAGGCACTATCATACTTGCCGGCAATAATATGAATATCAATTAGTGTTTTTAATGGTGCTACTCCACGCGATGGGTGTGTCTTAAGAGTCCACATATTGGTCGCTCTTCGTGCATAGATATAGGCGGAATCAAGATTTCCCTTATGAGCATGGATCCAGCCCATATAGGCATGAAATAGGGCATTATTTGAATTATTTTCATATCTTGGAATGAATTTTATCAACAAGGTGTCCCAAAATAATAAAGCGCTATCCTCTTTGCCGGCAAGCTCATAAATCCATGCAATATTACCATAGTCCCTATTTTCGATACTTCTTTCCATTGCCAAATCTAAATTTCCATCATAAATGTCCAATTTTATCAACATATCAGACCAGTTCGCAGTGTCCACTTTTGACCATGATCTTCTTATGACATCTCTCGCCTTCTTTATATCACCTTGCCAATCAAGGTAGATACCGGCCAGACTTCCATAATCACCGATATATTCAGGTCTCAATTTTATTGCTGTCAAAAATTGGCCTTCAGCCTCTTCGTATTTTCTTAAACATTGACATAACCAACCAAAATCATCACGGATGCCATCATTCCTTGGCAACAGTTTTGCCGCTTTTTTTGCGTGTTCATAGGCTTCCTCCCATCGACCCATTGCCTGAAGCGGTACCCAGGCATTCGCTAAATAGTAAGGGTTATTTTCACGATCAAGATTTTTATATGCTAGTTTTAGTTCTTCCAACCCCTTTTCCATATCCTCCTCAACACGCATATAGTAATCGCTTAATGCCCTGTGAGCATACAAATGGCGCGTAGGGTGTAATGGAGTTAATTCAACTGCCTTTTCAGCTGTTTCTTTGGCCTTTGTTTTGATGGAATCAGATCTATCCAGATATTTATTGTAAAGGTAAGAATATATTATAGACAAATCGGCGTAAGCCCTGCCAAAAGTCGAATCTATTTCAATCGCTTTTGATAACATATCAATCGCCAGATATGCATTCTTTTTTTGATTAACTATTCTACGATATTCATACTTACGAGCCCGAAGAAAATAATCCCAGGCTTCTTCGCTATCAGTGTATCTGGCCCAGACATCTGATTTTTCTTCCGGAGTCAATACAATCCCCATCTGCTCCGCCACCTGTTCGGCCATATTCGATTGAACCGAAAAAACCTCTGTCATAACAGTATCATACGCTTTGGCCCAGATTATGCTTCCATTAGAAGGATTAATCAATTGCGCTACCAGCTTTACTCTCTTTGAACCCGTCGAGCTTTCCTGCCACTGAACAGAAGCATCAAGGATATATTCAACATCAAGCTTTTCACCAATTTCTTTCAAATCAGCGCCGGCTTTTTTCATTCGGGCCGCCGCCTGACCTGCCACAACTTGCAAATCATTAATCGCCGTAAGTTTGGTGATGATTTCATCGGTAATACCGCTGGCAAAATAAGACTGGTCATCAGGACCACTATTGTCAAACGGCAAGACCACCAAACGCTTTGGCTCAACGTGTCTTGGTTTTTTCGGCAGGAAATGACCATAGCCAAAATAACCAGCGACAATGATGATTACTACCGCAGCCATCCAATAAATGAGTGTGCTTCTTTTGCTTTGAGAGGGGGGCCTTATTTGAAGCCGCTTTAAATCGGCCAGCATCCCATCCGCATGTTGATAGCGCAGGGTCAGGTCTTTAGCAAGGGCCTTGTCAACGATCTGCTGTAATTCTCCGGTAGCGCCTGATTTAAAGCGTGCGACAGGTTCAGGGGTGGAATCGGTGATGGCTTTGACGATGGCAGCATCATTGTCGCCCTCGAAAGGACGGCGGCCGGTCAGCATTTCGTAGAGAATAACGCCAACAGAAAACAGATCGGAGCGATGGTCGCACTTTTTGCCTTCGACCTGTTCCGGAGACATATAACCGACTGTGCCAAGTGTCGAACCGGTTTTTGTCAGCTTATCTTCACCGGCAACTGCTGCCAGGCCGAAATCAAGAATGCGGGCTTTATCATCGGCATCAATTACGATGTTGCCTGGCTTTATATCCCGGTGAACGATTCCGGAATCATGTGCTTTGTGCAACCCCTCGCATATCTGTCTGGTGAACTCGATTGCCTCATTTATTGAAAGCTTGCCCTCTCTGATTACTTCCCTGAGTGACTTGCCTTCAATATAAGCCATCGCAATGAACGGCCGCTCCTGAAACTCACCGACTTCATAAACTGGAACTATATTGGGATGATCGAGCCTGGCGGCCGCCTTGGCCTCGCGCTCGAATCGTTTGCGACAGTTTTCGTCCTGACAAAGATGAGCGGGAAGGAATTTGAGGGCAACCTTGCGATCTAACTGAGTGTCTTCAGCCAGATACACCTCACCCATCCCACCTGAGCCAATTTTCTCAATAATCTTGTAATGCGATACCCGGGTGCCTTTGGTCAGGGTTATGAATGACTGTGTCTGATCGTCTTGCGAATCGTCAGTTGCCATACACAAAAGACCTTTATTTGATTATTGCCATGAATAAAATATGAAATATAATTTTATAACGCAAGTTTGGGTTCGGAATTTTTCCGGGGTGTATATATACATTCTCATATTTCTCAATGACTTGCGCCGATTTTGAACGGATTTTAACGGGAATTAGCCGATCTATTTCAATCGGAATAGAAAAGTGTAATAAAGGTTCGATTCCCCGTACCGCTATTTTTTTATTTAAACTGCGCAGGGTCGGACAAAAAAAGGCGGCCTTGCGACCGCCTTGAGTTTTATGCTTAGAATAAATCGGTGATATTATCCATTGCTATATCTATTCATAATTCATCCAATGACATGGTTCGGGACCGGCAGGGTCGCCATACAGGTTGTCAATTAGATATAAAATATCTATCAAATTAATAAGCCGATCGCAATTGGCATCCCCGGCGGTAAGCGGATATGGTGCAGGACCGGGCGGACTGCTGTACAGGTAGTCGATCAAATATAAAATATCTATTAGGTTTACAGTGGTGTCGCGCGAGGCATCACCATTGACAAAATGATATCCTTCCAATACTTCATAATTAAACGTATCCGC
>CAZMWI010000018.1:0-3053 GCA_964569945.1 uncultured Ignavibacteriaceae bacterium | reverse complement strand
AATGTATCGGTCGCGGTCGCGGTTATATGTGTAAAATACGGCAAGCCGGAGGTTTGGTAGATAAAGTGCCCGGTGGCATCGGCTGTATCGTATCCAATAAGTGAATAGGCCTCTCCGTGCCCGGACGGATCATCGGGTTTTCCTATTAAAGGTCCGCCTGAAATCCGACTAACATAAAGCGCGACAAGAGAACTTTCAGCGGCAATTCCGGTAATATTGAAATCGTCCCCGAAAATCTTCTTTTTTGCTGTCAAAAAAGGAAAATTGAACAGGTCGTTTGGCCCCGTATCCCCGTCACCGACATCGTTCGGCGTGACTCCGTCGCCATTCAAATCTATGCCCAAACCATTATTATAATACATGACATTATCTGTAATGGTATTATATGAGCCGCCTGCTACCGTGACAGCATTTCCGGCATTGTCGTGTATAAAATTATCGATAATAACGTTGCTGTCCCCGTCAATTAATATTCCGTCCCCTGCAAAATTGGTTATCTCGAGCCCCTCGATATGATTGAACGAACTCTTTACCGACAGCCCGAACATAGCCGTACCTGTTCCGTCGAGTTTGACGCCTCCTGTTGCTATAATACAAGTAGAATCATCGGTGATTGACGGCAATGTATCGGTCAAATTGAGTGTACCTGTAAAAGCGAACTCGATTGTGTCGGCGCCCGGCGTAAAATTGGCATAATTGATAGCCGACCTTAGGGTAGTAATGTCGACCTCATCGTCCAGCCGCATAACCGTCGTCTGGTTTTCGAGAGGATCGACACAGGCCAAACGGAACCACTTGACCGGATTATCGGTTGCTACGATCCAGGCAAGGCCCGGTCGTTTGTCATTGATGTACATTACATCCAGATAATAGTCATCGGTATAGGCTTTTGAAGGATCCACAACATCGACTCCGGTGAAATCGAGCCCCGCCGAATTCATTCCATAACTTGATATGGACGGCCAGGAGTCAGATTCGCAGTCTCCTGTGGCACAATCAGGTGTATATGAATTTGTCAGGTCCTGCCGACCGCCCCAGGTCAGCCCGCCGTCATCGGAAGCGGCCAAATAGATTTCTCCATTGGCGTCATAATATCCGCTTCCGCCGGTGAAGGCATCTTCGTGACAATCGTCTCCGATGCCAAACGGGATATCGTTAAACTGCATCCATATGACATATAAATTGCCGTTGCACTCGGAAATCATCGGTTTGTTAATATTCATCGTATTCCACTCGAATCCGTAGCAGGTGGTCTGGTCCCATTCGGCCGAACTGATTACCGAAATAGTCCCATGAAAATCGTCCCAGTGAAAAAGGGCGCAGCGCGTTCCGCCCCAGACGGGACCGGTTGTGGCATCCGGCGCCGCCCACTCTCCAAGTCCTCCGGAGACTCCGGTCGGATTGACCGGACGGCCGTTCCAGACGATATGGAGATGGTCTTCCATATCATAAAACGCCGACAAATCTCCATTATTCAGGTAGCCCCCCGTGGTTGAATCATAAGCCGTCAGATTAACCTTGGCGCTCCAGGTATTTCCCATGTCGGTCGATGTCATATAATAAATATCATCTATCAATTGATTGCTGCCGAGAGCAGGATCGCCGGCATCACGTAATAACGATTCTGAACTGCCGGCCGGATATCCCGGCGGCGCAGCCCAGACAATGGCCACCTTTTGACTTACGCGCGACGAAACCACTTCATAGCCGGTCGTGGGGATGGTATCGACTGCCATATATGGTTCCCACACGTCACCCGCTAAATTCGTCTGCGTTCGGCGGAAATAAACCAGTTCTTCATCGTCAAAATCCTCGGCCAGGGAATGTATAACGGTATCCGTACCATTTACCTGAAAATCAACAACCGGCCACGTGTAATAGTTGCTTCCTGTATAACTCAATGTCAACTGACCATTGTTGGCACTGAAATCCGCATCTCCGGGACCGGTGTCATAATAGTACTTCGGTAAATAGCCTTCGGTACCGACGAAGTTGTCCGAAATAAATGGCCGTCCTTCGGGACTGACCGAAAGATCGGCATACCCGGAATAGGTACCGGCAGCTTCGGTATTTACACCGCTTATATCGGTTCCGGTATTTCCGTCCCAGGCATAATATGAAACATAGCGGTCGCCGGGAAAAGCAGAATAAGTGGCAGTCCAGACAAAATGAACCATCTGATATCCGCGCCATTCAACTTGACGTGTCATGGTGGCGTTGACCTGCAAATCATACCGGGTTGTTCCAATTTGATTCCCCGGCGATACGCTCAGGACTTCCGCCACGTCTTGATTAGGTGCATTTTCCATTTGTTGGTTGCGCATCAAAGGTCGGTCGTTAACGCCACGATTGGCTGAATAGCCGGGAGCGCTGCCATCGGCGGCCTTACTGCCAATACAAAATAATTGTACAGACAGAAATGTTAATGCGAAAAAAAGGAAATTCGATAGCCTTAAAGAATGGTTCATAGCAGAATCCCTTTCGTTCGATGCGATCAATTAAAATGTAAAAGCTGAGTTGCACATACGGCAAAGTCGCCGTAGTCGCGATCCAACTGAAGCCTTGTTATTCGAACTGGTTTCGAAATTTGGAAATTAACAAGTGTGTTAAACCATAATATATATAAAATACATCATGGGTCATTTTTGTCAAGTTTTAATTTCGGTTGTAATATATCTAAGGACCTAGCTTAAGAATTTTCGCTTTCCGCCGGAAAATAACTTCAAGTCTGGCATAAGGCGGGACACTTGCCATGGCAGGCAACTAATTTCGAATCATATTCACTGATGCCATAAGGCCATTTTTTATTTGAGCAAAATCATTTTCTTCGACTCATTGTAAGTTCCGGCGCTCAGTCGCGAAAAATAAATTCCGGTTGGATATTCTGAAGCGTCCCAATGATATGAATGCACACCAGCCCTAAGGCGGCCATCCACCAGCGTTTCAATTTTCCGTCCTATAATATTATATATATCAAGCCGAACATCGGACGCCGTCGGAACATTGAATTTAATTTCCGTCACCGGATTGAATGGATTGGGATAATTTTGATA
>CAZMWI010000017.1:21477-30485 GCA_964569945.1 uncultured Ignavibacteriaceae bacterium | reverse complement strand
GTGCTTTTAGGAGGTGAAAACTTAATAGATATCAAAAGGCTATTTAATTGGAGTTTACAGAAGTTTTATCAACACAACATTTCGGGGTTAAATCCCTACAATCCAGTTTTCGGATTTGACTCCTTACTCCATAGGAATGATTTGAAACTATTGACCAAGATTAATTCTCACAAATCCCTGGACACGGGTGAGCTATGAAGAAACGCCGCATAACTTTAATTGACGTCTCCGGTGGGCAAAGATTTCACGATTTTTGCCGACATGAAAGATATCAGCTTGGTTTGGCCTTTTTTCAGATTTTGGTTAATATGTGGAGCAGTATTCCTAATTTTAAGGAGGAAATAAATGTTGCTTAACAAAAAGCTGACAATTGCGGTACTTACACTGGGGTTGTTGCTGACCCTTGCAAGTGCGGCATTTACTTCCGAAACAACTAAGGTCAGGACTGACGATTATCCGCGTGCGTATCAGACGATCAATACGGATAATCCGAGGTACCAGCTATTGAGCCTCAAGATCGCCAATAAGCCGGTCCATTCGTTTAGTCGCCCGGATCTCACATTTAATGCGATTACTCCCGCGACGGTGCTCCCTCCGGACTACCAGTGCGACTTGCTTCAGTACCATGACGAAGCTTGGGCTTCATACGTGCCGATGCCTTATCCGGCATATAGCCTCGAATCAATACTGATGCGTATGACTCCGGAAGCAGGCTATGTCTGCACCCTTCATACGGTCAGTGTGGTCATTTACGGCTATTACCTGGTAGGCTCCCCGGATATGTATGTTTTGCTGTATGACGATGCCTTGAATCCGCTCGATTCGGTGATAGTTCCCTTCTCTGAAATCCAGACGGCCGCTGATCATTATGTCAATGGTGGCGACCCCTATGTCTATGCCGATTTCAGTTCATTGAACTACACATTTACCGATGGCGAGGAATTCTATGTAGGTGTTCGTTGCTTGCAGAACGCCATTACTGATACCCTTGCTACCCTTGGTACCGCAGCCGGTCTCGGCGGCGGCCGCCATGCATGGTGGGGCGATCCGGCCGGGGACGGCAGTTCCTGGGGCTGGTACGGCTTCAGCAGTGACCGGGCCTATGGTTTTGGATCTGATGTCTGCTGCGACCGCATTCCATACACGAGTTGTTACACTCAAGAATACGATTGCTCGACCCCGTACATTTACTGGTGGGAACAGCCGAACGCCTATAACGAGGATTACTACAGCCAGCGCTTTACAGCCGGTGGTCAGGATACTCTGACAGGCTTCGGAATTGCTTTCTTCAGTTATGCGGGTTATTTCGAAACGGTTGGTACCCCCGACGTCGACTTTTTCGTCTGGGGCGATGATGGTGGTTTCCCGGATACAACCGATATCCTATATACAACCACTATTCCGTATTCCAGCCTGCAAACCTATCCGGCTACCAGCGGTTACAACGACGTAACCATACCGGGTGGCCTGGTTGTTCACGGTGATTTCCATATTGGCTGGTCGACTAACGACGTCTCTGGTGGTGTCGTAGCCGTCCTGTCTGATGACGGTTCCCTGTGCGGTTCCGGCCGCAGCAATGTCCTCTGGACTCCGACCGGAGATCCGCTGGACGGCTATGCCTGGGGCTCGATACTTGAAGCCTGGGGTGCCGACGTCAACTTCTGGATCTATGCCGACATCTGTAAAGACGAATTCTCGGAATGCCAGAACCTTTCTTATTGGGGTGGAATAGCCAAAGGCTGGGAAGCCCCGGATGAATATGGCGACAACAATTACTCGGTCCGGTTCACGCCGGTGGGTGAAGGCTGTCGTCTTGAGACATTCTATTATGCTCTCTGGAATCCGGATGGCCCTCCATATTATTCACACGATGCTCAGCTGCAGGTTTACGATAACACCGGTGCCGGTGGTCTGCCTGGAACCCTGCTGGGATCCGTGGATCTGACATCTCCGGGAGATTACTATGTTCCCGTCGGATATTTTGCCTGGAACAGTCGTAGTTTCCACGACCAGAATATCCGCTTTGATGGCGACATCTGGGCCGGCATCGAATCATATTCGCCGAACAACCTTGAAGGTCTCATCCTTCTTTCCGATAACTGGGATGACAACCCGCTTATGCGTTCCGCTGAAACTTATGGCGGATCGTGGGAATATATCCCGGATGGATGGGGTGCCGATGTTAACTTCCTTATGTATGTTAATGTTTGCTGCGTCCCGATTCCGGAAAGAGTTTGTACCCCCGGTGAAGATTGGCCGATCAAAGCTCATGACGATTTCCGCTCCAACGCTTCTTTCAACACCATGGGCGATGCTCAGTGCAACCTGACCAAGGCCTGGGAGTACGACGCTACTCAGACTATGGTCTATGGTACTCCTGTTATCTGGCAGGATACCGTTGTCGGTATCTTCGGCGACAGGATGATCACGTTTGATATTAATTCCGGAGCTCCGTTCGATTCCGTCGTCGCGGGTGCTTTCGGCGGCTTTGTATTGTCTTCGGGTATGTTCTCGACCCCGTCGGTCGTTAACTTCGCCGACTACGGCATGGATCAGACTCTGATCCTCGTTGCCGGTGCCGGTGCCCGTGCTTTCTCGGCCTTCGATCTTAACACTCTCGATACGGTTTGGTCCCGCAAATACGACGTTCACGGAACGAACACCTTCACTTATGGTGCTCATTCTATCGTCGATGTTGGCGGAGTTCCCGAATTGATTTACTTCTCGGATGACGGTGACATGTATGCCTGTAACGCCATGACCGGTGCCAGCATTTGGGGCCCGATCGCGGTCGGCGGCAACGTTACCTTCACCGCGGTTTCCAATGGCCAATACATGTTTGTTGGTCATGACGAAAATGTCTCCAATGGTGACATTAAAGCATACGATCCGTCCGATGGCTCACTGGTCTGGTCGCTTGCCACTGTTAACGGCGGTCTTTTGGGTGGAACGGTTGTTCCGGCCAAGGATTATCCGGGAACAGAAGGCTGGCTGGCCGGTATGAGCTATGATCCGGATCCCAATATTCCGTTCGAAGGCACGCTGTATGCCGTTTCGTCCTATAACCCGGCTGATAACTCCAGCCCGGTTCAGGACGGTGGTGTTATGTACAGTGTCAACGCCTCCGACGGTGTTGTAAATTGGGTCCAGCTGTCCAACGGTGGTCTGGGTTCGGCCTTCGCGACTCCGGCTATCGATGCCAGCCGTGTAATCTTCCAGGGCTGGTGCCCGTGGACGAGTTCCGGTCAGAGACGCGGTCCTATCGCTTACTATAAGACAAATGGTGTTATTGCTTGGGATAATACGTTGACGAATCCCGGCTCTTACAATCCCACCGACGGTGGTTTTGCCCATAACTGGTTAATGGACGGTATGCTCTCCTGCGAGCCCGGTGCGCCTGACTTCTACATGGCCGCCATGAGAGAAGACTATTTGAACGTCTTCAATGCCGACGATGGAACTCAGTTGTGGCACCGCCGTTTCGCCCTCCAGCAGAACCGCGGTCACCGTACCGCTCCTGTTATGGACGACGGCCACGTGCTGTATGCCTGGGGTTGGAAGCTGTTCTGTCTGACTAATCAGACCGATCGCCAACGCCTGAGTATTATTGATTACAAAGTCGATGTTCCGGTCGAATTCGGCGGCAGTTCGAGCGAAATAGTCACGTTCCCCGAAATCTTCGAGAACGCTGGCTGCGCTCCGCTGACCATTTTCGGCGTTTACATTGACGACGCTACCAATGGTACGGTTCCTCCGGTCGCGGCCTTTACCCCTGGTGAAGACCAGGTCGGACATGCCGAACAATATCTGGCCAAAATGACCAATAAGGCTGATGAACTGGTGAAAAACGTGGCTGATCTCGGTGCCAATGTCGCTATCGAGAATATGCGCGCTTCGAGCAGCAGAGCCACGTATGCTCCGCCTGCATTCGTCAATGGCCTTATTTCACCGACGCCGGGTACTATTGTTAATCCGGGCGATCCGCCGCTTGATATCGTGCTGGATGTGAATGCCGCAAGTATTACTCGTGGTGCTCACCCGTTCTTTGCCTTTATCGATTCGGATGATCCGGATTACTTCCTTGACAGTGCCTATATGGATGACAATGCGAACTATGAGATTCCCGCTGTCCAGTTGACAATAGTTGGTGGCTGTCTGTATGCCAACGAAGAGCTGGATTTCGGTAATACCAGCGATTTGAACTTCGCTATTGTCTTCAATTCCGGTAAACTGGCTGACGGAGATTATGACTGCTTCAACGTTGATGGTGAAGGCGGTCAGTTCTGGCAGGCCGGTGTCATGTTCGGCGCCGCCAAGTATCGGTTGGCTTTCCATTCCGATAACTGGTCTGCCGAAGACTGGGAGTGGAATACCCTCCTGGCCGACGTCAACTGCGCTACTTCAATGTGCGAAATCGGACATGAAGTCAACGTCCTTCTGGGTTACATTTCGAAAGATCAGGGTGACACCTATGAACCTCTGTACGGCGAAGTGGCAACCTTTGGGTTCGTCGACTCTGTTCAGAATTTCTTCGACACTTTGCTTTCTCCTGCTCGTTGGCATTGGCAGTGGCACAGCGATTATGGCGAAGATCCGCCTTATGATGACACTCTGACCATGGGCTTCAAGGCTTGCGGCAAGGTAATTGGCGCTTATACTGACGATACTGTTGGTGTCCTCGACAACTTCATTATCTACAGATATGCCTTGTATTCCCGCTACGGCCAGGCTGTCAATAATATGTATGCGGCGACATTTGATGACTATGACACTGGCCCGAATAACGCTAATAACGTTACGGGTTACGATGTGGCTCATTCGGTGGGTTGGACCTACGATTGTGCCACACCTGAAATCGCCTTTGGTCAGGTGAAAATCCCGTTTGGTGGTTGCTATGAGCCCATGGTCAACGCCAAATGTATGGATGCCAGACCCGGCGGTTTCTGGAATGATAGTGATCTCTGGCTGGATTCAGCTTATTTCTGGATGTCCAGCCCGTCGCTTTACCATACGGTTACCCATCAGCCGGGTATTCTGCCGTGCGTCTCCTCGTCCACCGACCGTAACGCCTGGTTTACGCTGCAAAAAGCCGACCTGGCGTCATGGACCACCGAGCCTGAATCGACTATCGTTTGTTTCGCCAACTTTGGTATGCTTACGGCGGATGCCTCTGATCCGTCGACTTATTTCGAGCTTGCCAATACGGCTAACAAATGGGCCGGTTTTGGTCGTGGTGACGTCAACGATGACGGCGCTATCAACCTCGTCGACATTATCTATCTGGCGAACTTCGTTCTGGATCCGATCAATAATAATGGTCCGTATCCGTTCAAGTACTCCGGTGACATTAATGCCGATGGTTCTTATACCACAGCTGATGTGACGTACCTCATTGATTACTACTTCAATGGTGGTGCGGATCCGCTTGGTGCTTGGGAAATCTAATCAGTCTTTTACTGATAGATCGTTTTTTCGGAGCAAGGTCTAACGACCTTGCTCCTTTTTTTATCCCCATCCCGAAATGTTCTTGCCACAAAAGAATGAACCGGGGTATTATGAGAGCGTTATAAGGCAAAGAATGCTGAATGGAGGTTTGCAGCCGGATATATGAATAAGCCTGACACCATATCTCAGACAATTTATTACCACATGACCGATCTTTACGACGTCGGCGCCATTTATCATCACGGCAACAGCCTTATATTCCGGGCCATTCCCAAAAAAGACCCGGCCCATGCATTCCAGGTCCTGCGCAAGCGCCTGAAGTCAATCGGCTTTAAAGCCTCTTCCCGGGAGGATTTGCAGGGCTACCTTATTAGCGTCGCGGAGCTCCCCTGGCAGCGACGGATTCCGCCTTTAAACGCAATTCTGTTCTTCGTCACTCTGATCACCATGTTTATCGCGCCAATTTTCTATACACATCTGAGCATATCCGACATGCTGTCGTCGGCCTTTATTCTCGACCGGCTCGAATTCACGATAGCGTTGATTATCATTTTACTTTTCCATGAATTCGGACATTATCTGGCCGGGAGAAGGCGCGGCCTGCTGATGACCCTGCCGTATTTTATCCCCGCCCCGAACTTCGTCGGGACATTCGGCGCAATAATCAAATCCCGGTCACCTTTCAGCAACCGCCGAGACTTGATCGAAGTCGGCGCGGCTGGGCCAATTTCGGGATTCGTCATTGCTATATTTGTCCTGATGTACGGGTTGCAGAACGCTGTTATTGCTCCGTCCGGCGGTGGCCTAACCCTTGGAGATTCGTTGTTAATACGATTTCTTGGCTGGCTGATTATAGGACCGTTACCGATCGGCTATGATTATATGCTGCCGTCGGCGGCGCTG
The DNA here is from genome assembly GCA_964569945.1 of uncultured Ignavibacteriaceae bacterium. Lineage (GTDB taxonomy): Bacteria > Zixibacteria > MSB-5A5 > GN15 > PGXB01 > CALAMC01. The sequence goes on along the minus strand of CAZMWI010000017.1, from coordinate 24,137 downwards.
GCAGGATGGGTCGGTCTTTTGATTACTATGCTGAATCTCCTGCCGCTGGGGCAGCTGGACGGCGGGCATATCATATATGGTCTGTTCGGCCGTAAGCAGTATATTGTCAGCTTTGTCGTCCTCGCGGCTATGCTTACATTGGGATTCTGGTGGCCGGGCTGGTGGTTGTTCGGAGCCTTGATTTTCATATTCGGCCTGAAGCATCCGCCGACGCTCGATGATTCCCGAGAACTATCGGGAGCGACGAAATTTATGGGGATCGCGGCGATTCTGATATTTATTCTATGCTTTGTGCCGGTGCCGTTCAAGCTGTAACCGGCGGAATCACCATCTTGATTGTATCGTCGGCATGCCTGACGGCCTGGTTAATCAAACCTTCTTCATACGCTTCATGAAACAGCTTAACGAGGTCGGGATCGAACTGGGTGCCGGAATGTTCGCGCAACTCCCTCAAGGCGAATTCGTGCGTCTTTCCCTGGCGATATGGCCGGTCGGACGTGATAGCATCGAATGTATCGACCACGGCCAGCAGGCGGCCCTCGATCGGGATTTCTTTGCCTTTGAGGCCGTTCGGATAGCCGCCGCCATCGAATCTTTCATGGTGACACAAAATATATGGAATAACCGGTTTCAGATAAGGCACCTGTCCCAGTATAGCCGCACCGCGCGTGGGATGCTGCTGCATAATCAGGCGTTCTTCATCGTCGAGCCGACCCGGCTTGTTGAGAATGCTGTCGGGAATACCGATTTTTCCGATATCGTGAAGTCGACAGCCGGTCTTCAACTGGTTCATGCGCCTTTTATTCCAGCCCAATTTGCGCGCCAGAATCTCGGCGAGGTAATATACCCGGTCGGTATGCCCGGCCGTGTAATTATCTCGAGCTTCAATGGCGTTGGCCAGGGCTCCGATAGTCTGAATATATGAACGCTTCAAATTATGTATCAACCGGGACGATTCCATCGCCGAGGCCGCCTGTGAGGCGAGCAGCGAAATCATGTGCATCTGGCCGGAAGTTATGTGTTTGAAGCGGTGATCATAAATAACATTCAAATGCCCGAGCAGGACACGCTTGGAAATCAGCGGGTAAGATACGATCGAGCGACGGTACGGTTTTTCATCTTTTTCGATTTCGATATTTTCGCAGTATACTCCATCGCCCCGCTCGGTAACAGCCTGGTCCGACATTCGACCATTTAGAAATGTATTGATCTTTGGATCATCGTATTCACCGGCAATGCATTTCACTCGGTTGCGCTGTTGCTTTTTATCGAAGAGAAGTATCGACGACGCCGTAGCCGGAAGCTGCTGCAGGAGCGTCTCATTTATCATATTCAGAGTCTGATTAAATCCTATACCCCGGGCCATAGCTTCGGATATTTTTCTCAGTTCGGCCTGACTCTTCAAAGCCACATTTTCTCGTTTTAACTGCTGATGATCGAGCCCCCGCCTTATTGTCGAAGTCAGATCTTCCAGCTTGAACGGTTTTATAAGATAATCATAGCCGCCCTTTTTCAGTACTGATATTGCCGTCTTGACGGTCGGGTAGCCGGTCATAAGTACCACAATGCAGTCGGGGTGATTGGCGAGGGCCTTCTCGAGAATCTCCACGCCCGAATGGTTACCCATAACCAGGTCGGTCAGAACCAGGTCGACGGTACTTTTATCCAGATGATCGAGTGCCTTAACCGGGTCTGAGAATTTGCGGACGTTAAAGTCATTAAATTCACCCAGAGCCTCGAGGATGATATTGCAGATATAGACTTCATCGTCAACGACCATGATATCTTTCATATTATCTCCTGTCGTAAAATCTCGAAGCAAGCAAAGTCAAATTACATCACAGTCCTTAGCATCATTATCGACAGGAAAACAGGAGGCAATATGGGGGTTTTGGTGAATGTATCAAAATAAGGCGGTCTGTGGGTCCGTTCCCATCATGCTTTAAACTGCTCGGCAGCATTATATGAAGAACGAACCAGGGGACCTGCAAAAACGTGCCTAATTCCGGCAAGTTCGGCCATTTCGGCCATACTCTTGAATTCATCGGGGTGATAGTATTTCTTGATCGGATAGTGCTTTTTTGACGGGGCCAGATATTGCCCGATGGTCAGGCTTTCCACCCCGGCTTTATTTAAATCATAGAAAGTGGTATTCAACTCGTCCTCGGTCTCGCCCAAACCCACCATCAGACCGGATTTGACCACCATGCTCCCAAAAGCTCGAGCCGAAGCCAGAACGGCCAGAGACCTCTCATAAACCGCCTGCGGGCGGACGTCCGGATACAATCTCTTGACTGTTTCGACATTATGATTAAAAACCTCAGGGCTCTCTGCAAAAACGGTATTAAGAGCTTCCGAGCTGCCCTTGAAATCGGGTGTCAGCACTTCGATAGTCGTCCCGGGGCTTTCGGCACGCACGGCCCGAATTACCTCGGCAAAATGTTCGGCACCGCCGTCGGGAAGATCGTCGCGCGTGACGGATGTTACTACGGCATGCTTCAGCTTCATAATTTTCACCGCTTCGGCCACTCGTGACGGCTCTTTGGGGTCAAGCTCATATACGGCCCCACCTTTGACGTTACAGAACCGGCAGTTACGGGTGCAGTTCGGCCCCATAATCAGGAATGTGGCTGTACCGCTGGAGAAACATTCCCCACGAT
>CAZMWI010000017.1:0-21377 GCA_964569945.1 uncultured Ignavibacteriaceae bacterium | reverse complement strand
TTCGGCCCCATAATCAGGAATGTGGCTGTACCGCTGGAGAAACATTCCCCACGATTCGGGCAGTTGGCTTCCTGACAAACGGTATGCAAATCGTGCTGCTTTAAAAGCGCCTGCACGTCCAAATACTGCCGACTAAAACCTGCCTTGACTTTAAGCCATTCCGGCTTTCTGACCCCTATGGATTCTTCGTTTTTTGGCATATTTCCTTGTCCAATTCCTGCACATAAATGGGCACAAGGCCCATATTACGGGCCATTGCGGGACCCGGACATCAAGTTATGCAAAATACGCTCGATATCAATAGAAAGATAAAAATTATTGGAGCTTCAATCGATGGTTTACAGAATCGTTCTGTTTTTGGCCCTTGCGCTGCTATTGCTTTCGGGCGCCTCGGCCACTGCCGGAAAATACAATGCCTGCTCTAAACCATTTGATTCAACGATAAAAGTCCAGCGGCTGGGCGGTTTCGACCGTCTCGCCACAGCCTCTGCCTGCACCGTCCTGATGAATCAGGATATGGCCTGGCTTATGTCGGACTGGGTGGTCGGTAACGAGCTTTACAAAGGCTATCAGGACCCCTCGCAAACCTGCACCGATCCTTATCCCTTTACCGTCGAAGAAATCTCCATGGTCCTGTATTTTTATCAGGCGTGCGATATATATGCTTCTGTCGACGTCGAGTCGATCGATAATTCGAACCCCGGTTGCCCCGTGCCGGGTGACATGCTCTCGATTTCGTCAGAGTATACCATAAGCATCCCCGCGGCTGACCTGTATGAAGTCATTATTCCGCTCGATGAACCGGTTGTGGTTAACGGTCCGTACTTTGCCGGATTCTTTTTATATTTCGACGATCCCTATACACAGATTGACCTTGTCACCGATTCGGTTCCAGTGGGCTGTACTACCTTCAATATTTGGGACGAGACCATCGGGTATATCGATCTTAACAACAACGAATATTATAACTTCCCCGGCCGGATATTCCTGTTTTCGTACGGGACGACCGGCGGCGGCAGCGGTGGCGATGATACCACCGGCACCGGCACGACCAATCCCGAACCGGCCACAGTCATGCTCAAACCGCTGACCAATGAACTGATTCAGGGCCAACCGCGAATTTGGGCATCGGAAACATCGGGTAGTTTAATAATAGATTACATGGCTTTCGATTACCGAAGTCTCGGCGGCGGGTGGAATCTGATCGGTTATGATTTCGACGGCACCAGGATTTTGCGCAACGGTGTTGATCCGGCCGGAACCGGCGATGGATATAGCATTCTCTGGGATTACACGGTTCTTCCCGAAAACCAGTACTGGCTGCGGTCAAGGGTGTTTGATACGCTCGGTCGTTCAGACGTTGACTCCCATCTGGTAATGGTCGACCCGACACCCCCTCTTGCACAATTGAACGGCATTACCTTCGGTCAGACATTTTGTACACCGATGACCATAACCGTGCAGACTCAGGATGAAAATATCGACAGCGTAGTATTTGAAAAGAAAAACGCGGAATTTAATTATGAAATCCCGGTCGCCCATCTGAATCAGAACAATTTCGGCAACGGCTCCGGCCAGTACTACTGCGGGCCGGTGGCCGCCGCGACGGCGGTTCAGTACTATTTCGACCAGGGATATACGTACTTGATGCGCGAAGGGACGTCCGTTCTGAGCATCGATACCGTCGTGGAACGACTGGCCGAAGCGATGCAGACAGATAAATACAACGGCACCTATGATGAACTGTTTTATCTTGGCCTGAACCAGTATGTCCTGACTCACGGCGGCGAACTGACTCTTGATATTGTCCGAAATCCGCAATACGGCACTATTCGTAATTATTTTCAGGAGCGTGAGAATTTTGTTGTCCTGGCTTTGTCCGGAACGCCGGGAATTTATTTGACTCTGGCCGGGGTGTACGGCCTCGCCGATCTTTCGGCTCGTTATCAGGTCAAAGTCACCGATCCGCTGACCGGTCAACTTCTTACGACTTATTTTCAGAACGGGGCTTCCACGGCCCGCCTGTATTACAATAACGGCTGGCACGACGTCGATATGATTTTCACAATTCGCGGATATAATCAGATAGCGCAAAGAACAAAACTCGGGGTTGACAAAAGCAGCTCGGGCGGTTGGTCTTATGTCTGGAACAGCTATAATTTAATCAATGATTCGCTTTATTTCCTGTCGGTTACACCGTACGATGCCTCTGATCTTCATATGACAACCACGGTATTGATGCAGTACGACTGCAACTATGTTAAAGGCGATTACGACGGGGACGGACTGGTTAATATCGGCGACGCGCTGTACTTGATAGATTATATATTCAAAGAGGGTGTTGCGCCCGTTGGCGGTGAAGGTCGGGCCGATGCCAACGGCGACGGCTATATTGATATTGCCGACGCCGTGTATATAATCAAGTACGTCTACGGTACTATCTCTGAACCACAGTACTGATATAAGCAGATTTCCTTTTCAACATTCTTGGTGCTTATTTGCGAGCCAGCGCCGCACTGGCGGCCCGTTCCGCTATTTCACGGTCGATATTGCAGACGTCGATTATCTTATCAACCGCTTCGTCGATATATTTCAACCACTCTTTGTCGGGATAACGCCGTACCAAATCATCGGTTATATCATCGGCTATGGTGGCGATGTAGACGGCGTACCGGCGGCGATGCTCCAGTTCAAGGAACGGTACCAAATAGGTCTTCGCGAGGTACGCCAGGACCGCCATAAACAGCGCTCCGACACCTCCGGCCAGCCCGAGCATGTTGTGGGCCACAAACTCCAGCAGGGAGCTTAAAATGGGTATAAGGGCCAGTGTCATGAATTATTCCTTTCTTTTTACCAGGTTAATTGCCATGAATCCTGATCGGGCACGGCAACTTTCTCTCTTAGAATTGTCCCGTCAGATAAAGTTATACTTATTTCGTAAGCACTCGAGTCCGGTTCCAGCCGAGCGCTGGGAATAAGATCTATATGGAAATAACCCAGGCTGTCCGACTGCGTTTGTCGTACCAAGGGTGAGACCACCGCCCCGCCAAATCGTCGCACTCCGGGACTCAGACGGGCTTCAATCTCAGCATTCGTCTCAGGATTGGCTGTAATATCATAGACATAACCGTACACACGGCATAAATCAGGCTCGGGTGGTGACCCCGGATCAAAACGGAAACCAGACAGACTGTCCTCTCCCGGCCCGTTTACCGTTATCGTATCATATGATTCGAAAATGTACGACGGCGCATGAGCCAGAATCAGGAAGTCCCCTTCATCGAGATTGAATCCGACTTGGCCGTCGTTATTGGTAACTCCTCCGGCGATAAAGACGCTCTGGTCGACCGAACGTACCGCCACCCGCACTCCCGGAACGGGATTCTGTGTGTTACTGTCGATGACGGCTATGATCCGGGAATACATCCCGTCGCCAACGGATGATCCGATTTCGGTCCTGTTTGAATCGACCCAACCGCCTTCGACCGTCCGCCCGGTGTAATTCCAGACATTCGCCGCCGTCAGACCGGAAGCCGCTCCCTGATAGGCGGCGCTGTCATCGGTCGACCAATTGTCCGGCGCCACGGCCAGCGTCTGACCGCCGGCATTAGTATCATTGGTCGTGATGGTTCCGCTCCAGTTACCCAGGGCATCACCGCCCGGTGCATCGCCGACGATATTCAGTCCATACAGATTGTCGTAATCGTTATTCCCAAACAAATACAAGCCCGCCGCGCCCCCTATCTGTGACGTCGTCTTGAAATAGGCGGCGTTGCCTCCGGCATTCTCGACATGCAGCGCACCTTCGCTATAATAATTACCGCTCAGTTTAAGCTGGTTTGCAGACAGTTCGACCCCGTGCGTATGACCGGTTCCGTCGAGGAAATATTTCAGGTTGTCGGCCGCATCGCTGTCACCGGAAATTGAATGCACGTTGGCGCGGGCGTTGACCGAATCGGTCGAGGGATCAAACGTCGAGAGGCCGGCGTTAGCCAGAGAAGAAATATCCCCGGCCGTCGAATCGACCAATGTCACTTTGTTCGTAACCGATGCCACCGAGCCCAGGAGATTGCCATGTATACCGGTGTAGCTTCCACCTCCGATTATCCGCAAAGGAGCCGTCTGGCCCGATCCGGCCAGCAAAGCCAGGCCATAGGACCAGCTTTCCCCGGTAGCTATATGACTTGTGTAGAATTTCGCAGCGCTTCCGCCGGAATTATAGACATAGAACGCCGCGTTGCCGTCGTTATTTTCAAGAGAAAGCCTTTTGGCCGATAGTACCACGTCGTGATTGGAGCCCGTGCCGTCCAGGAAGTATTTCAGATTATCGGCGGCGGAAATGCTGCCGGATACTTCAGCCAGATTGGCCATAATAGTATCTGAAGCCGCGTCGAAATTGTCGGCCACGCAGATATTATCGAGCCGGAGAACATATTCCTTCCCCTGGGCTTTCCACCGCAGCCGCGGGCTGTAGATACCGGCCGAATCCGGCGTAGTGAATGTGTAACAATATTCACCGGTTTGGCCGTCCCAGTTAGTCATAGCCGTTTCGTCGACCACAGGAGTCGCTCCCGATCTGTAGTAAACCGAGATGAATATCGAGTCGGGCGTAATCGGTTGACCATCGGCCGTATCCGGGACGACGAACATCACCGGAACGTCCTCACCGTAACCATAGGGGTCGCCCAAAACCGAACCGGCGCCGATAATCATAATTAATAGAAAAATAATGAGACTATATTTCTTCATTTGTTTGTCTTCTCCTGTTTACCGGTCAAATATTCGAACATGCGGTTAGTACGACCGGTGGTAGTCCCGCCGTCTCCCCCGCCGGGGAAATAAATCGAATCACTTACCGCAGGCGAAACATTGCCTTCTTCATCCAGTGCGAAGATTGAAAAGTACACCCAATCCGGCTGTGCCACCGACAAAACAAAATCCTCGCTTTCATCTTCGAGAGCCGTCCCAGCGTAAAGGAAATATCCGCCCGTTGTGTCGTCGGGGACGGCAGTCGTATCCCAGCGAATGATGGTGCGTTCAAGATCGGTAGAATCTACCGAGCCAATATCAAACCTGACGCTGTCAGGATCGAGATGAAGCACCGCGACCGCGCTAAAGGTGTCATATGGGTCCGGTGCGGAATTATCTTCACCGCCCCCGCCGCTTCCGCCGAAAACATGCAGAAAAGGCCCTACCGCCGATGAATGATCCGAAGAATAAAAACCGAGATATATTCCCTCGGTCCCGGTTTCATAAGACATTTCCAGCACTGCCGATTCATAGTCGACCCCGAAATTTCCACCGAGCAGTATATATACCGTATCCAGAGCCGAAGTACTGCCATCGTGTATGATAAGCGTGTCATCGGGCGTGTCGTCGAAACGGTCGTCGCCTCCGATAGCTCCGGCGATCGCCCAGTTCTCTCCCGGTGCAAACTCATTCCAGGTTGCTTCATTCTCTATCCAGCCCCTCTTGCAGGTATAAGCTTTCATGGATAGTGTATCCCCGGGTTCAATCGAACCTGTACACACCAAACCGATAAAGACACTGTCGATGTCACCGTCATAGGCGGGCAGAGCCAGAGAATCGGATAAATAAGGGAAACCGATCAGAATCGTCATAATGTTCCATTGAGAACCGAACAACATCGTGGCATCGGTGCCGTAGTTGGTTGTCGGCATATTGGAACGCATGTAAGTGTCATTACAATCGGCGGTATCGTTTCCGTTTATTATGAAATCCCACTGCGCCATAACCTGATGTGCCGTCAACAAGATTAGTAGCACAAACAGTACTATTTTGCGATTTAAATTCATTCAATTACTCTCCTCAAGAGTTTGACATGAGCAGACAAGTCTTCGTACTATTTCTTCCCACCACCTTTTTTTGCGGTCGTTTTTGACTTTTGTCTTGCTTTGCTGCCGAGTTCTTCCTGCCGGACATCGTTGACCATGTTCCAGAACTTCTTTTCGGACTTTCCGGTCACGGCCAGTTTGTTTTTCAGTTCGATTACTTTCATAAGGTCACTCACTTTCGTTGTTGATTTGTCTTTTTGAAGATCCTGATATAGATAATTGCGTACTTTTTCGAGCATCTCCAGATCGCTCAAAGACTCGCCCGAATCTATGTCTTCTTTTTCCTCCGCCATGGATATCAATTCCCCATCTCGAAGATAAACAGGTCGGCCGTTACCGGTCCCGTGGCCGAGGGATCGCGCGCCACCCTGAAACCGGTTGAGCTTTCGTCGCCAATGAGAAAGACGTTGTACTTACTGCGAGGGCGGAATATGACGCGCGGCGCATTGATTGTTTCCGGAAGGCTGTTTCCTTTCCAGTCGACCAGGTCGCTGAAATTGACGTTCTGCTCCAGACCGCCGATTATCGAGGATCCGAACATGAGGCGTTCGACGGAATTAACCGTCTCCACACCGAGGTAAAATATCTCGGCATCGTCTTTCAGACCCCAGACCGAGTAGTCCCGCACCACCCACATTCGGCGGCCACGTAAATACATTAAGGAATTCATTATGACCTCCTAAGTCAGCACCGGCGGTTTTGGCCGCCCGGCATCGGGGTGAAAGTTCTTGATCATTTCATCGAAATCCCGACGGTATGACTCGGCCAAAGACAGCCAGGCCGTCGCGTTCTGTCCGGTCGAAACGCCGGAACCAAGATCAATCGCGGCCGCCATACGGCACACGAGCGACACCGCCAGAAAAGTTGCGGCGCCCTGCAGGAGCGGACTGGCTCCGAACTTCCCGCCCGGATCGACCTGTGTCTCGACAATACCGTTGGCATTTCCGACGGCAGCTTCTATAATGCTGTCTTCACGACCCGAGGGAGACAATTCAAAGTCAATCAATATCTGTTGACCGGAATTGATGGCGCTTCCCGAAAGCCGTCTGACGCGACCGTTGATGTAATCGACCTGATAATCCTGATTCTCGACGTACGCCTGATACCGAAAATACCAGATCGACAAAGCCGACCCGGCAATGATAGCACCGGTTGAAATGCGCGAGACAGTATAGCCCGAGTAATCTATCATATAGTCAACGTTCTCTTCGAAAATCCGGCCCAGAGATGAATCCGATGCCACCGCTACCGACATCGGTACCGCCGGTCCCCCCGATAAAATCACCGGGACGTCGGTCAGCGTGATTTGCTCATAGTACGGTTCAGTGCTGGTGAGAGCCTTGACCACGACGCTCATTTCTTTAATGGCCTCGCCTGGCAGATCGGTCCAGTCGGTACCGGTCAGAATTGTGGGATAATCGAATACCGCCGACGGGCTCATATCGCCGAGACGTATATGGTTCTTGACCAAATCTGTATTCGTATATGACATTTATTGCTCCAATATCTGCACCGCGCAGGTGCCGGGGATGGCGGTCAATCGGGCGCCGACAGGACCGGCGTTGAATTGTGAACTGACAAGGGCTCTGATCCAGAAATGGTAGTGCCCGGCCACGTCTTTCTTCTGCCAGTCACCTACTATCGAAGCGTAATCACGCCATAGAAGCAGTTCCTTGTCGAGGCTATCGAAGGAATACGTCCCTCCATATGGTACGAAGCCGGTCCAATCCTGCCCGTTGAAATACTGCCATTCGATCCCGCCACCCGATCCGGCCGTGCTCAATATCAGTTTCAGGTAGTTGAATTTATCGTCCATGCCGAGATATACGGCGTCGCCCACACTGGCGGCCAGCGACGACGATTCCGTATGTAGAACGTCACCCGCGGTTTCATCGGCCGCAGCCGAAGTCAGATCTTCGTACGTCCCGGAACCGGCATGGAAACATAAAACTTTTGCAAAGGTATTCTTGCGGGCATCCAGAATGACCGGGTCGGTATACGATCCCGCCACACGGCGTGAGTACAACATTTTGTTTTGGTTGTTTCCAACGGATGACAGGTACACCACATAAGGATTATTATCGAAGTACCTTATTTGCGGGAACGATCCGCCGTCTTCATCGATGGTCGATATTCCCGTCCACCCACTGCCGTCGTACTCCCGGAATTTCAACTGGCCATCGTCGAAAACGATTCCCATACGGCCATTTTCGGAAAGAGCGACGTCAAAATCGCTGTCGATTCCCGCTCCGCTGGCAACCTCCTGCTCCGTATTCCAGACCGGTGTCGTGAGGTGTTTTCTCCTCAGGGCGAGCTTGGATCCGTCGACGGTATAGACCGCGTCGAGAAACGCCCCGAAAATAATAATGCGGGAAAAGGCGTTGTCATAGGGTCCTCCAATAAGCCAGCCGAAATCCTCCGGTCCTCCCATCCAGGTTTCGCCATCGTCTTCGGAGCTCTTGGCGTTTATGATAAATTGAGATTCCGACTGGCGGCTATAAGACACCCACAACTTTTCCGGGGATTCGATCAGAATACTCGGGAAATAACAACCGGATACGTTGTAAATCGTACGAAGAGTTTCGGCGTGCCATCCGCCCAAGCTGAAGGTCAGTTTCCTAAAAACCAAGGCGTGACTCGAATCGAGTGTATACGCCAGATAGATATCCCCGGTTGAATTCATGACTGCATCGAAAGGATAGTCGGCGCTGTCGGAAATCATCGTCTCCGGAACTGCCCATACATTGTAAGGATAATCGGCGTACGTGATCTGGATGATATTAGCCGACGTCGCGATGAGCATCGCGAGACGCCCGGCATACGGGCCGGAATTTATCTTGAAGATCTTTTTTCCTGGACTGATTCCGGCTTTATAAAAAGCCGTAGAATTTGTAATAAAATTTTTCATAGCAAATCCAATTGGGTCCGGCCTTCAGGACCGGACCCGGTGGAATGTTTAAGTATGAACCACGTCGAGAACCACGGCCGCTTCGCGGATCACTTTGGCATAAGCGACCGCTTCCGAAATCACCGCTTCCTCGAAACGCTGCTCGATTATCTTGTCGTACTCAACCATCAAAGGCTGCGTAACAACTTCTTCGACCGCGAACCGGGAATCCAGCCCGATTACAAGGTCGCTGGAAACGTCGTCGCAGCGCACCAGGGCCGAACCGAGCGGGCTGAAAAGCTCGCCCTTGTTCTGAAAACGGAATCCGGCCATAGGGTCCTTGAACTCTTCCAGCGTCAAAATGGTCTTAAGATTGCCGACCGGGCAAATCAGGGTGTTCATCTCGAATGGTGCGAATTGCGACCAGAGCGTAATCAGGTCATCGTAATCGAGCGTACCGGAGATACCCGTATCGACCACACTGGCAGCGTTGTCATTGCCGTCGCCGTTGATGATACAATCGACGACCAGCCCGATCTTGTCGGTCTGGAGTTTGAAACCGATGTACCATAAGAGCACCCGGAACTGGGCTGTCGTACGATACCGCAGCGCTTTGTAGCTGGCTTTAAGGCCGAGACCGTATTCCGGGACATTTATGGAATGATTCTGCTCGGTGACCAGCAGGTGAGGAATGTCGGCCCCTTCCCCGATCGGCCGCAGGGACAGACGATCGGTTGCCGAGGTGTCGATATGAAACGGGGTGTATCGATTATTGGCGACCGTCGTAGTGTTGGCGATGATGCGCGAGAGTTCCGGTCGCATCGCCATCCCCTTTTTGATCTCACGCAGGATGAACTCCGGCATCAACGACGACGCCTTCTGATAGAACTGCTCGACCGTCGTCGGATTCTTTCCGCCAAGCTTGACTCCGGCAAGGGCCAGTTGGCGCTCGAAAGCATCCAAAGGTGATCCGTCCGGGGTCGGGTCGTACTCATCGGTCTCCAGAAGATCGGTCAGGCTTAAGCCACGGGCGTCGGCCTCAAGATACGTCTCTCTATCAATTTTCAGCTCTGCCGCCCGGCTCAGATCGACCGCCCCTTCTATTAGCCGGTCGGTTATTGAAGCGTCCTCCTTCAAGACGGCCGGTGAATTCAAAAAAGTATTGAAATCCATGTCTGGCTCCTTAATTCAAAAGTATGGTGCAATCTGTGGTTCCGTTGACTTCCAGGACCGTGCCGCGTGCGATATTTCCTCCGGCCGGGTCGTAACCGGTCAGAACCGACGCCTGCTTAACGGTCCCCCCGGCCCCGCCGACAACCCGGTTGCCGATCACCGGATAAGTTGTCGATATGGGCAGACGGCACACGCCGCCGATTTGCACCGTCGCCATCCGTTCACCATCGTCGGCGTCGGTCAAGGTCAGGGCGATCAGCTTACCCAGCAGGATCGAGTTATTGGCACAAGGGCCGATTTCGTAGCTGTCCGTCAGGCAGACGGAGCAGCCGATATCATCGTCCTTGAGATCGTCCACCCCGGCGGTCTGGTGTATTTTGAAAGTCGCCAGGACCGGTGCAATCGTCTCAAGGTTATGTTCTCGAATTGTCATTTCTTCCTCCGTTATTATGTTGAGACCGGTCGGGCCCGCCGCCCGCGTGACCGGAGGGGAATTACCCCGCGATTATAGTTTATGGTCCATCCAGCCGTTTCTGCGCGATGCCGAACTCCGCAACCCTGTGACGTATTTAAAACTGGCTGGAAAGCTGTCGCGAAATCGTGCCGAGACTTTTCTATATAAGGCAATCAAATCGGTACTTTCGATAGTGCAATTGTCTTCGGCCAGGGCAGCGGCCAGCTCGGCATCACTTTCCTTGGCCCGACCGGCCATGACCGCCTTGAGCATGCCGACGATGCGCCGACGGTAATCCTGTTTGAGGACACTCAACTCCTCTGTTGCACTATTGTGTTCGTTGAGCGCCATTTTTATCTGTCCTAGTACTTCGATGGCCCGGTCGAAATCAATCAATTCAACCGCTTCGTTCTTCAGGTTTTCCAGCAGTTTTTCGATTTCACTTTTAAGCGATGCCTTGGCGTTCACTTCTTATCTCCCTTATTTTCGATTAAATGCGATTCTATCCGCGCCAGTCTGCTTTCGACACTGGTCTGGAATTTGAAAAAGTCGTCTTTACCGACAAGGCCTTCACGAATTAAGATTTCCATCTGAGCCAGCCTCTGGTCGATAGTATTAACCAGCACCGTTTCCGCCTTTGCGGCCAACTCTGCCTTGATACTTCCGATAGTCGTGAAATACGCCGCCGAAAGACCCAGCAGCATGACTATGAAATTCACCAGGTGACGGTTCAATAACGACGACCAGTTAATCTTGGGCGATGCATCACACATGTTTCATTCTCCGACTGAATGTGAAGCATTTCTGACCGTTAATTTTGGCAGGTCGAAGACAAAACACACCTTTGAAAGAACCATCCAGTTCAAGATCATTGCAATTGCCTGAACAGGCAGCTTCAATCACGCGGCCCTTCCCGAGTATCTCCGTTTTGGCTTCTTGTCTGATAGTTTGAGATACGGCCAGAAATCTTCGTCCGGAATTAAGTCCATCGAGCACGAAGTTGCGTATTCGTAAGGATCGTACTTCATCGCCTATCTGGAATTGCAGAATAGCGTCATCACCTGATTTATATACCAGATATTCCTGTGTCTTCGGTTTGACGCAGGGTGAAGAAAGCACCAGAGACAGATCGTCACACAAATCATGGAATTCCGACCGATCAACGACTTTGGGGTGCATTGCCGTCAGACATCCGTCAACTTCATGGATTCCGTTAACCTCTATGAAAATCATGCTTTCGGAATCGTGCGCGTGTGATGACTTAAGGTCAGCCAGAATCTGTTTCTTTTGCTCTTCTATAGTACAATCGAATGAACATTGATAATTTTTGCCTCCGGAAGTAGTTCTCGTCCGACCCGCAATGATTTTGTGATGTGTTAACAGGAATCGTTCATGACCATCGACCGCGAACATTTCACAGCCAAAGCGTGTCGAAACTTCGGCTATCGCCGCCGTCAGATTATCGCCCGAATATACCGCCGATTTGGGCAACAAACCGTCGCATTTGTCAAACAGTGCAGTCAGTGCGGCACGGCGCTCGCCTCCGGTGGCATGCTCGTAGCTGATGTCGTCATTGGAAATGATGTCGTACAGCTTGAGTTCAATACGGGTTACAACTGAAGTTTCATCACGAAGATATTTTGAAAGTTCCGACAGCAACTGTCTTTCTTTACCACGATAACCTATTAGACGCCCGTCGAGCACATACTCACCTTCCGGCCAGGTTAATTGCTCCAGATATTGTGCCAGCCCGGTGGAATTGATTTCCCGCCCTGCATACGTCCTCACTGCTACCCGTTGATTCCTGACTTCAACCAGAACCGGTATTGACTCATAGGCCGGAAACACTAAATATTCTTTTTGAGAATCGAGCTTTTCGTGATTCCAGATTATATAGCGTCTTGGTGCCTCGACTTTTGAAGGCTGCTTTTTCTGATTTGGATCGAAAACGAGCGCTTTTTCAATCGACGTATTTTGCACCGATCCTCGATAAACCAGCGACGTTTCCAGCACTCTTTCGATTTTGCGGTAATTGAAAGCCGCTTTGACCTGCCCGGTCGGCGTCTTGTATCGCACGAACGGTTGATGCGGGCAGTTTCGTATATCGCGTCCACAGATTGTACATTCCGGCAACGAAAAAACGAAACTTATGGATCCTTCTTTATATATCCCCGCGTCGATATTTTTGCGGAGATTCTCGCCGCCTTCGGCAGTTTTCAACCAATAGAAGTAAACCTTTATCCAGTTGGCCCCGTCGCGTACGACTTTCTCAGCGTGAAAGTTCCGTGCTATGGGAAGGCTGTCCTTGCGGTGTCCAACCAATACCGGCGAATCAACCAGGAGTCTCGCCAGATGGTCATGATCCTCGGCGGGAAATCGTCCTCCATAGCTGTTGACCTGATCCGAAACAATATACATGGCCCGGATATAAACCGCGGATTCTTCAATCGGCTCGGGTGGCTTTATATTGGCATTCAGGACCGCCATCAGATCATCGCCGCTTTGTTCTTCACGGGCCAGTGAGGCCGTCATTTTTCCGATTAATTCTTTCATATCTCCTCCGTTACTAAAGGTGACCGTCAGATTTACCATCGAATCGATATCATTTCGCCCGCGTAAATCTGTGCAGAGAATTTCATTGGAAAATGCGGCGAGGAATTTGTCACCGGCTCTTGCGTTTTGTATTATACTGAGTGACAACAGCTTACAATATGGTGATGGGCCGCTTTAAATCGGGCATGGACCTTGCAGTATAGAAAGCCGGATTATAACTTTGACAGGAAACCGAAATGGTAGTTTATCGAGCCAAAAAAAGATCGAAGCTTTTCAAGCTGATTGTAGGGGCGGCTGTGTTTGTCGCGGCGATGTGTCTGACTTTCGGGCAATCGGTCAGCGGTGTCTTCTAAATAGCTCCGACTCTTGGAGCGATGGCCGGACTGCACGATTTCCTGAGCGGCCATACCGCCAGCGAAAGGGCCATTAAACCGTCGCACGTATTATTATCGTCCCACCGCGCCGAACGAAGGTCATCTTCGAGTGACCATACCCGCCCGTTATTATCGGCGATTTCCCAGCGATCATACCTAATTCGTTTCATACCGTGAACCATTTCCACATTGGTCAATAGTTCCGCTTTGGATTTTGCCGAAAAGATAAACGCCGTCGGATTCAGATCATCAAGCTGCGATACCACCACGTCACCCAGGCCGGTCGCATCGATTATCAGCCGTCCCGGAAAATTTTTTTGTTGGTCGCGTATCTTCTGCAATATGATATTCCAGTCCCACTGTCTGATTCGCTGTACCATCACAACCCGCGCTTTATTGTCTTCAATTTGTACCGTCACACCGACCGTCGCCGTCTTCTTTCGCGCCATGTCCCAACCGGTGATATAGTACTTATGACCTTCTGTGCGAACCGGAATCCATGATTCATCCGGCGTTAAGGCAATATCGATATATCTGCCGGGGATCACTTCCCCGCCACTGTCGACGAACTGCCCCATAATATTCTGAGCCACGCGCTTGTCGCTCAGATATTCGATCTGTGCCTCCAGGTATTCTTTTGAAATATGGCAGTTCTCACGCGAATCGCCGGATTGCACATAGGCGTCTTTGCCCCGCTTAGACAGTTCCTGCATCCTGCGGTAAAACCAGTTTCGCCCATTGGGCGTAGATACAAGGTCCAGTTTGCCCCGACGGTCCGCCAGGCGCATTTTGATCACTTCATTGACGACATACTCGGCTTCGGGATCGAAGGCAACTTCGTCGTAGACGAAATAATCATAGTCATTGCCGAGTAAATATTCACCACGGCGTTGGGTCGAGCGGGCGTCTATGATCGCGCCGTTGCCGAGCACCAGTCGCGGGTAAGGCGTCACGGTGTACTTCTTGATCAATCCTTCGATACAGCAGGTGCTGTTTAATATCCGCACAACCGTATTGAAAATTATCTTGGCCTGATCGAGCGTGATACATGCCGTGACGATATGATATTTCCCGCAGCCATCATAGCGCAGGTCGCGTATTCTAAAAACGGCATGGTGAATTATTTTAATCGCCTGCGCAAACGACTTGCCCCAGCGGTTACCGGTCACCAAAAGGTTTTCAGATGTACAGCTTCGGCTAAGCCATTTTTCCTGACCCGGATGCGGCACGATACGAAGGAATTTGCGTGCGAAAAACGGAATATCTTTAACCGCCCGACCCCAGTCTGCCCTGTTCAGAAGATTTTCTATTTCAATTCTCCGGCGCGACGAATGGCTTCGTTTTTGGAAATCAATCCCTGCGAATATAACTTGATCAGATTATCGACGTCACTCTGGCGGATTTGTGCTTGCTCCGACGCCAGATAGCTCAGACTGTTTTCGAATACAAAGCGGCATCGGCAGTCAAATCCTTTCAGCGCCAGTTCGATATCACCGATCCATTCCAGAAAACGCGCCGCCTGGCGCTGCACCGAATGTACCTGCCGCATAACCAGATCGTACTTGAATTCGGCCCACTTGTGAGCCGCTCCGTAACTGTACCCCAACAGAAACGGTGACAGATTGGTCCCTGAGCAGATTTCTTCAATCATGGCCCGGTGATTGATAGACCATGAATTTGTCGCTGTACGGATATTCTGCGGCCCGACGTATTCGATCAAGACATTGTCCCACGTGACCGGGTTGTCGTCCGGGTCGCATTTCTTAATCATCGAAACCGTTTGATCGAAATACTCGTTGATTCTCTCTATATAAGCCGGGTCAGATTCACCGGAGCTTTTTTCGGGCGGCGTGATTTTTACGTGCAAACGGTGATAACCGGAATTATGCATCGTGCGGCGCATGTCATCGGTTAACTGCTGCTCGATATATGCCACGAACGGCACGGCGCGCATGATCGATTTGCCCAGCCCGTGGTTGAGATCGGCATTAAGCCCTATGTAATAAAAATCATTGCCCTGCGGCCTGACTTCACCTCTCTCGGTATTGATCGTAATCGCCGATTGTCCGGATTTCGTCCGAGCGAGGCCAATGTCTCTCGGATCCACCGGAATAAAGCGCTCCACGCCGCTCCCATCGGGACGAACGATCAGGAAACCGGCGAAAGCACCGTCGGTGAAAAGGCCGCTGAACACCAGCGGCAAAAACGAATCCAGCGCCCCGGCCCGGTCGAATTCAAACGGATAAATCCTGTCGTACAAAGATTCCAATACACCAAGTGCATTTTCCTCCCGAGATTTCGATAAGCCCCCGACTATTTCGAACCGTCCGGGAGCCGATGCCAACCGACTCCAGGTCCAGATGCATGCGCTCAATACCGGAATATTATCGCGGAAAAAGCGATATAGATCGATTCTAAAACGATTATGCCAGTTTTCTTCGGTCCGCCAGACAAGCGAATTTCCGGAAGACCTAAAAAGCGGGCGGTTACCAATTGGTTGCCGACTCGAAAGCGATTTCACAAAGTCAACCGTCTTTAACTGGGTTTTCGAATGGTGGCCCTTTTGAAGCATTGTGACTCCTTTTTTAAAAACGGGGGGCCACCCGAAACAACCTCGATGTAAGGGTCATTTTGATCAATATGCCATGTTATTCGACTAACTTTCTGAAACCTATAAACTTAAACATGCTTCAATAAATATGCAATGCTTTGCGCAACTTTTTATATCGGCCGCCATTTTCACCTTCACCAGCTTAGTTATATGACTATGACACAATGACTTACATGCCACTAATTAACCTTTTTGGGCGGCATAAAAATTGCTTATATTCTGAACAAATAACTATAACTGTTTTTATATGGGTGTCTTATGAAACGAGTTCTAATTATGATGGCGGTTGTCAGTCTTATGGCCTCTTCAAGTTTTGGCTTTGCCTGGCAGATGTACGATTTCGGATCACAAATTTTCGATCACAACAATAATACGGCGCCGATTTATTACCCCCACGGTGTCGGTTCTTTACCCTCGCCCGGTTTGATCGGTGAAGGCGGCGAAAAGTTTGACCTTGAAGGTTTCCACTTTGCGATGGAAGGCAACACTGCCCATGTGGCGATCGTCAATTCCTTCGGCATGTCGGCCTATTCGACCGGCTGGCATCAGACCTATGATCTTGGCGACGTCTTTTTCGGTTTTAACGGTTCCAGCACTCAGTACGCCATTGACATGCAGACTATGCGGCTTTACGAAGTCAATTCATTCACCGGGATACCGAACCTTCCCGGCAGCTATTATAACTACCCGACCATCCGCAACGCCGTCGGCGCCTGGGATATGACCAGTGGCACCGAGTTGGGTATGGTCAACCATCAGATGTCGTTCTGGGAAGACCTGGAATCCGATCACCTGATGCCGGGCAACGGCGACACCTACGTTCTCGAATTTTCGTTCGATATGGGCCTCGTCGCAGGAGCGGCCGGAGCTTCCAGCATCTCGTTCCACAACGCCCTCGGCTGCGGCAATGATTTCATGAACGAAACTTACAATTTTGTCCCGGAACCGACCTCCTTGCTTCTTTTGGGAATAGGTCTGGCCGGTTTGGGTATTTACCGTAAGCGCCTTATTTAAGATTTTTAAACTCGTTTCATAAATTTTAAAAGCCCCGTTTTGGCGGGGCTTTTTTATTTGCTATTACTTGACACAGATTTGCTTTTTTGACATCTTAAGCAGGTTTGCGAAAATCGCCGATAATTTATATGGTATAAACGGTTAAGATCTATTAGGTACCATATATTAAACAGGGATATTTTATGACCAGGGAATTCAGGTTTTTTTCGATTATAGCGATTGCCGTTATTCTGCTTGGCTGCTCGACCGATGAAGCCGTTCAAATTAGATTCAACGCCGAAAAGCTTTATCACCGCGCTGACAAACTCTACGAAAAAGCCTCGATCAAACCTGACCTTCAGGACGAGCGCACCTGGTCGGAAGTTAAAAAGGCGTATCTCGACGTTACCGATTATTGCTGGAAATATATCGATTCCATCTCAACCGAAAAAAACCCGACCCAGAAAAAAGAACTGGAATCGGTAGCTTATCTGTCCACCTTGCGGTTGAGCAGCATTTACTTCGCGGAGGAAAAGCTGGACTCATCGGTCTTTGTCCTGAACCAACTGCTGAACCAAACCCATCTCGAAGGCAATCAACTCCTGACCGCCCGCCTGCAACTGGCCAAGGCCAAACATTGGGAGGGGCACCGTGATGAGGCTCTTGCGATATACAAAGAAATTATCGATACCTTCTATCCGCCGGTTGACAATAATAATAAAATCCTGACTGATGTTTTGAACCTGCCGCTCGAAATTATAAGCATACACCGGATACTCAATAACGAAGAAGCCGTCAAACAGGAAACCCAATCGGCCGAGAAATATTATTTGCGGATAATCCAGGACTGGCCGGGGACGGCACTGGAAACCGCCGCGCGGGGCGATCTGGCCCGGGTCTACAGCGACGACAATCAGCCCCAGAAAGCTATCGACCAGCTTTACCAGATAAAAGATTCAACCGGCCAGGTGCCTCTCGAAGCTCAGGTTCTGGCGGCCAATATTACCGCTTCCGGTTTAAGGAAATACGAGACGGCGGCCGGGATGTTCGACAAGCTTATCGCCCAAACCAACGACACGCTCATATTGCCGAATTTATATGTCCGTAAAGGTGCTGCCCTGTATGAAAGTCGGCAATATCAGAAATGTCTCGACGTCATGGACCTCGTCCGCAAACAATATGAATTCTATTATCAGCAGAATCCGACCGCGCAGAAATATATTGCGATGTCTTATAACAAGCTCGGCGACTGGGCTCGGGCGGAACTGGGCTTTATGCAATTGGCTGACAACTACTCGACCACGGAGGATGCCTTCAACGCCTATCTTTTTGTCGCCGACCATTACGAACAAACCGGAAATAAATCGCTGGCAGAGGTCTGGTATAAGCGCGCCGAGGATTTCTACGATAAAATGGCCCGAAGCTATTCCGGGTCGCCGATCGAGGCTTCCGCCCTGTCGTTCAAAGCAGAAATCGCGAGGCGCCATCAAAACTGGGAACAAGCCGTGGATATACTGGTAAAACTCTACGACAAGTTCCCCAACACGGAGGTCGGTTATAAAGCCCTATTGAACGCGGCAGCAGTCTATAAACACCGCCTCGGGAACGATAAAAAGGCCGAGGAATTGGTCGATATTCTCAGAAATCGCCTGGTGCCGGGCAAAGACAATAAAAATATCGGCCCAAATACCGATGTAAATAAGTAAAACCTTTAATATCAAAAGGATGGAGGAATAATGAGCTTGAAAAAGACAGCTCTTATGACGCTGGGGCTGGCCCTTCTTTCAGCCATGAGTGTATTCGCCCAGAAGGATTCAATGGGCAAAATGGATACACTTTATGCCGAGCCTTACCAAATCGACGCCAAAAACTGGGGTATAAATCTTTCCCTGACCAATGACGAAGATATCGTCGGGATTTCAGTGCCTTTGAGATTCACGTCGGGTAAAATTCGCCTGGTTGCCGATTCGACCATATTCAAGGGCGGACGTGCCGAGCATTTCCGCGTGAAATTCGCCCGTGCCGATACGGCTATACAGTGCGCCACAATCGGCCTGATTGCCGATATCGGAGTATCCGTCCCGCCAATGCAGCCGGGAAGCGGAAGGATCGCGACCATTTTTGTCTCGTCACTTGACGGAGACAAGATTCCTGATTTGAAGGTCGATACGACCACAACCAACCCAGGCAATACGCTTCAGATGGTATCGCCTCCGGTTAATGAAGTGATTCCCGTCTTTGTCGTTAAAAAAGGTAAAAAGTAAATTTAAGGGAAGAGACACTTAAGCCAAGCTGATAACGACCCCGATTATTCGGGGTCGTTTTTATTGAGTATCTTCGTCATCCGCATTTGCTTTAGCCGTTACGCGGGCGCTTCTTTTTTTGATTAAAAAAACGCTTAACTTATCGCGAAGATCCGGAGGGAGTTTTTCAGCGCGATAGAATTCTTTATACAACACATTCTGATCGAGTTTGAAAGCCTCATCTAATCCGGCGTCACGGGCCAGCATTGAAATATTAAGATAGGCATCGGCGTTGGCCGTTTTTGAAGGAAATTCCTCGGCCTCGAAAAACCTGACGTTAAGCTCCCCCGCCTTGGAAGATAGCTTGGTCAGGTCAGCCTCGTCGCAGAAACGCACCACGTCTTCTTTGAGTGCTTTCAATTCCGCGGACCTGGTCTTGATTTCTTTATCGAGTGTGACATACTTCTCGGCCAGTCTCTCCCCCACTTTTTCATCGAACTGCTCGTCCTGATTACCCTCAAGAGCCAGCTTGTGGCGCTTGGCAGGACATAAGCCATAAAAATCACACCAGTTGCAGAGGTTGCTTTCATTGGGCGGAAAATTGTCGTTTTTGGCGGCGTCTTCGATTTCGAGAATTTTCTGATACAGGGCGTAACGAATCTCCTCCAACCTGTCGTCGTCGATATTGGCCGCCATCTCGACACCGTGCCTGATAAATATCTGGCGCGCCCGCACTTGTTTAAAATCTGGCCAGAGATATCGCACAGCTATCAGGTACAGGGCCATCTGAGGATCGTTGTCCAGATCGCGTTGAGTCGGAAGCATCGCCTGGGTCTTATAATCGATGACTTCCACTGACCCATCATTACGCTGCGCCAGCCGGTCCAGGCGCCCCCGAATATTGAACCGCCCGTTCGGATCGAGCGGAAAGTCGACAAACTGCTCGACCACCAGAGTCTGGCCGTCGTCGAAGGGAGCGTATTTGTCATAAAATTTTCTGAGTCCCTCGCGACCGGTCTCGATAAAATCCTCTATCGAATCGCTTTCGCGAATGACGACAATTCGCTCCTTATCGGATTCATCCCACTGCTTGTTATAGAAGTCCAGCAGTTCATCGAGCGGCATGACGCGGCCGTTGAGCCTGGTCTTGTACAGCGTCTCAAGCGCCTTGTGGACGGTGCTTCCCAACAAAAGGTCGGCGGTGAGCTTTTTCTCGACCGTCACTCTTTCTATGTAAGCAAACTTGTACTGGCGGGGACAATTATTGTATGTACCAATGCCGGAATGGCTGTATTTTCTGGCCATGAAATACCTCCGTGAAACGTTCGGTACAAGATAGCCTTTGAGACATTCCGGCGCAATCACATATAAAAAAAGCCCGACGGGATGTCGGGCCTTTTTTCAGCTTGGTTAATCTTTCTAATCTTACGGAAGCTTGAAATTGGCACTAACCGATATGGAGTTATACTTGGTAACCTTGACCGGTGTGTCGATCCAGTTCAAGCGATATTCCGCCGTAAAGGTCAGCGGAAAAGCGGGCGGGGCGACTTCGGCGCCGCCGACCAGATGGTAACCTAGACGGCTTTCGTTTTCGGGTACCACGATATCATTGTCTTCGAGCGACAGCGAGAGCGGACGAGTGTAATCGAACCCGAGCGTGTGGGAGCTAAGGCCACCACCGAGATACGGCGAAACCAGCGTGAATTTGATCGGGTACAGCGCGGTGGCACTGAACACGAAATCGTGACGCTTCAGCTCGAAAACGTCGCTGCCATAAGCCTGGCTCTGATTTTTCCAGGCATAATCACCGGCGATCAAGACATCGAACATCGGCAGGGTGGTAAATTTAACCTGTCCACCGACGAGATTCATATCGCCCAGATCGGCGCCCGGCAAAGCCAGTGCATCCTGATCGTAGTTGGTCACCATGCCGCCGCGAATGCCGAGAGTGACCCCGGTCAGAGCGAACGACGGAGCGGCGAAGCACAGCAACACCAACAGCATAAGTAGTCTTTTCATACATAAACCTCCGTTTAATCCCATTATCGACCTCGGGAGGTATTTCTTAACATTATAGATATATTTCCCCAACCTGTTCGGATATTAAACAGAGGCGATTTTTCGCGTATTGGCTAATGCGCGGCCCATTATTTTCAATCCACAATAAATAGCATGGCTCCGGCAGGCGTGCTGGAACGATGCGGCTCGGCGTTATCCGCCACCTGATAGCTCAT
>CAZMWI010000016.1:0-31066 GCA_964569945.1 uncultured Ignavibacteriaceae bacterium | reverse complement strand
CAAGCAGGAAATGGTCGCGAAATTTTTGAACGGCCTTCAGAAGCTGCTCAGCAAAGACAGCAACTGGACATTTTTGAGACCGTTTATGCTTTCGCTGGATAATTGCGTCAAATGCAATACCTGCAGTGCGGCCTGTCCGGTTTTCAATGAGAGCGGACGGCTGGAAATGTACCGGCCGCTTTTCCGGTCCGATACGCTGCGCAGAATTATCCGGAAATATATCAAGCCGGGTGGCAGACTTACAGCTAAATTCACCGGGGCTGATATCGATCTGAACTGGGAGACGGTTGCCCGACTGGCCCAGATGTCGTACCGTTGTACCCTCTGCCGCCGCTGCGCGCAAACTTGCCCGATGGGTGTCGACAACGGCCTGCTGGCTCGCGAAATCCGCAAGCTGTTCAGCCAGGAACTGGGTATTGCCCCGCAGGAACTCCACGCCGACGGAACCGTCAAGCAGCTCGTGACGGGATCGTCGACCGGTATTTCGCCGGTGGCCCTGATGGACATGATGGAATTCGCCGAAGAGGACTTAACCGACCGAACCGGGCTTTCCATCAAATTTCCGTTCGATAAATCCGGAGCCGATATACTGCTGATTCACAACGCCGGGGAATTTTTATCCTGGCCGGAGAACGTCGAGGCGTTCGCGGTCATATTCGAAGCGGCGGGATTGAGCTGGACGATGTCCAGCGATCTGGTCGGCTACGATTCAGTGAACTATGGTCTGTTTTATGACGACGCCCAGTACGCCCGCGTGACGCTCAAGCACGCCGAGATCGCCAAGAAGCTCGGTGTCAAGAAAGTCGTGATGGGCGAGTGCGGCCACGCCCACAAGGCGGCGATGGCGATCGGGGACCGCATCTGGCTTCAGGAAGAAAACGTCCCGAGAGAATCGTGCTTTGTTACACTGGAAGATATCATCCTGAACAACAAGATCAAGTACGATCCCGAACGGAACAACTTCCCGGTGACATTGCACGACCCGTGCAATATCACCCGCTCGATGGGTATTATCATGCCGCAGAGGAACGTCATCAAGAAGATCTGTCCGCAATTCAGAGAGATGACCCCGCACGGAGTCAACAATTATTGCTGCGGAGGCGGTAGCGGTTTCGCTATCATGCAGTCGAACAACTTCCCGAATTGGCGTTCGGCCATTTCCGGGCGGCGTAAATTCCGGCAGATCCTCGAGGCCTTCACGCACGAAGAGCTCGATCCGGCGAAGAACAAATATGTCTGCGCTCCCTGCTCCAACTGCAAGGGTCAAATCCGGGACCTGATTACCTACTACGATGCCTGGGAAAGAGTTCATCTTCAGTACGGCGGCCTGGTGGAACTGATTGTCAATGCCATGACCGACGTCAAGGAAGGTTTCGTCGAATGGGATGAATTTCATTGATAGATTCTTACGATGAGTCCAAAGGTCGGTGATCGTTCACTGGCCTTTTTTATTGAATTAATTCTGGCGATAGGGCCCGGAAATTCATACAATATGTCATGCGCTGTTATTTTGTGGCCGACCTGCACGGTTCGGAATCGCGGTATAACAAACTTCTGGCCGCGATCGAAAAAGAAGTCCCCGATGCGGTTTTATTCGGGGGAGACCTGCTGCCGCACGGATACATGTCCGGGGGTGGTGGTCAGGATTTTTTACATGACTTCTTGCTGAAAGAATTCAGGCAGTTCAAATCACGCATGGGCGATAAGTATCCCCGGGTGTTTCTTATAATGGGCAACGACGACGTCCGCCGTGCCGAGAAGACTTTTATCGATGCCCAAAATGACGGGTTGTGGGAGTACGTCCATTTCAAGAAAGCAAGCCTGGGAGAGTGTACGATTTACGGGTATACGTATGTGCCCCCGACTCCGTTTCGTCTTAAGGACTGGGAGCGCTATGATATCGATTTTACCCTGAGAAACGGTTGCATGGCGCCGGACAAGGGGATACATACGGCGCCGTTCGACGCCGACGAATATCGCAGCCGGACCATCGCCGCCGATCTGGACGAGTTGACCGGGCAGGATGATTTGAGCCGGGCCGTACTGATGATACACACGCCACCTCATAAAACCAATCTCGACCGTCTGGGCTGGGCCGGGATTCCCGAGGAAGACCGGCATGTCGGGAGCGTGGCGCTGAGGCGTCTTATTGAAAAACGACATCCGCTCGCGGTGCTGAGCGGGCATATCCACGAGTCGCCGTCGGTGACCGGGTCGTGGCAGGACCGTATCGGTGACACGATTTGTATATCAGCGGCGCACAGCGGACCGGAACTGGCGATAGTCAAATTCGATCCGATGCATCCAGCGTCGGCCGTTCGCGATTTATTGTAATCCTATTTTTTTGCCGATCTTGGATTTTGAAATCTTCATTGCATTTTGCAAAGATCGTTTTATTCGAGCCTTTAATTCGACACTGTTCAAATAATGATTAGTTTCCGTAAGCGGTATAATCTCATTGACTTATGATTGTTCGGAATTTTCCGGCAGGCGGGAATACCCTGTGCCATAATTATGGGAGAAGCTTATAACCCCTGGCAGGGAAGTCATGATGAAAAGCCTGTTATCCAAGATTCTTGTAGCTGCGCTGGTTCCGGCGCTGGTATTTTTATATTCCTGTGACAGCCTTGAATCGAACCGGTCACCACTGGCACCTTATAATCCGTCGCCCGAAGACGGCGCCACTGTTGCTGCCAGCGAAGTCCAGTTGGGCTGGCAGTGTTCCGACCCGGAAGGTGACCAGATTTCATATACCGTCCATTTCGGTGATTCGGCGGGGCTGAGTACGAGTGTTTTGATCACGAGCCTGACCGATACGTTCGTCTCGGTCGATCAGCTCGAACACGGGCAGACGTACTATTGGTCGGTGATAGCCGTCGACGATCACAATCGGGTAGCGGTCGGACCGGTCTGGCATTTTTCGGTCGATACGACCGCGGCGGCGTCATCGTGGAATCCGAGCCCGCCCGATTTGAGTTCTGATCTTGGTATGAGCACTTCATTTGGTTGGGATTTTCCCTTTGACAGCGCCGAAGGCGTAACTTTCGATCTTTATTGCGGGCCGACGGCCAATCCGCCGTTGATTGCCGAGAGCCTGTCAGCGTCGTCGTATGATCCCGGTTGGGTAATTCAATTGGACGCCGTGCAAACCCTGATGGCTATTTATCAAGGAGAATCCCAGTTTTATGAGGACAGCGGCAGATACTGGGGGCAGGGCATAACTGCGGACGGGTCAGCGGCAAGTGCTGATATTCTTTGGCCGATTGGTGTTTACATAGATTCCAATTCGATTTACTCATATACAATTACGACATCGTACCAGAATTACCTCTTAGTAACGGCAAATACTGTCAATTTCGACTTAACCGATCCCACATCCGATACCTGGACTGTCAATCAGGATGGACAAATTATCTGCACCAGCAATGACGCCGAAGTGGAATTCGTGCCGTCGGGGAATTATTACTGGAAGGTTATCGCCCGCGACAGCCTGGGGCAGTCGTACGAAAGTCCGGTCTGGAGTTTTTCTTCGGGACAATATGATCAGGGCTTAGGTACTGGAGATAATTAGGTGGTCTTCTTCGGTTTTCTCGTAACTATCGGCATAATAATGGCTATATGGCCAGAAGAACTATGCAAACTTCTATTACGTATTTACCGGCCGTGTCTCTGCAGGCACGGTCGGCCAGTTAAAATACGCAGGCTTGGCAGCGCATAAAACTATTCTCTAAACCTCCGATTTTATTTTTCTCTGAACTTTTTGCTTTTTAAAAGATTTTATCATATGTTTGGTGTAGAAAATGTATGCTGAAATCAATCTTGAAAATAATGATTACATTAAATAAATCTTGGGTTGTTTATGCAAAATGAGCTTCGTTTCGATATAGCCGACCAGCGTTTGTCGTATGCCGGTCGTTGCGAGGAATTCGTGTTCGACGACGACCGTGTGATCGAATTCAATCACCGTCATCACGACGCTCTCACCAATTACGACCTGACCCTTGAATCGTGCACCATCATCACCCTCAGCGGGGAAATAAATAAAAAATCCAATCTTGGAGCGTTGAGGAACCGCAAATTGCGGCAGTCGGTGCTTCTGTCGGCGGGGCTGTCGGCCATAGCCGTAGGCCTGAACGGGCGTGGCAGTTTGAACGACGTCCCCAAAGACAAGCAGACCAAAGAGGTCATCAATCAATTGAAGCGGGCCAACGACCGGACCGCCGCCCAGGTGATGGCGGAAGTGCTCCAATCCACGACCGATAAGCTTCCTATCGGCGAAGAAGCCCTGATCGAGTCGACTATAACCGAGGGAGCCCGCCCCAAGCCGGGAAAAGAGCCGGGCGGTAATCCGACTATTGCGGTCGGTGCGGTTTTCGGCAAGGAACACCACCAGGCGCAGTACGGCCTGACGATGCCGTCGAATGTTGCGCTGCTTTCGATGGGCAGCGACGTGGTGGAGGGCACGACCAAGTCGGTCAAGGGAATACATTCGTCGATGACGGCCCTGTTCGTGACCGAGTCCGGTGTCAAGCGGCATTTGCCCGATATTTACGTCCAGCGCTGGGCGGGTGGGGCATATTTCAATGATTTCAACCCGCGCGAGGTCGATCTTCTGGAGGCGGCGGAAATTATAGCGAAATCGTATGGTATCAATGACCCCAAAAAACTGAGCGCCTTTTTCCTTGACCGGAACCGCCACTATCCGGCTATGGACAGTCTCAATGCTGCCGGTATATCGACGCCTTTCGACCAGGATGGCGACCTATTGCCGGCCGTATTATGCGGTCTTGAGGGAGTAGTATTTCCCGACGGCCGGGGATTAAATTCGATGATCGGTGAAATCGGCGGTTCGGCCGAATGGGCCATCGGGGTTTTACCACTGGTGTGGCGCGGCGGGCAGGCGGTCGGGATGCTGACCAGCCAGTCCAGCCTGACTAATAAGAATCTTACCCCTGAGGAGAAGTGGAAAGAGCGCTTCCATTTCACGGAAGAGGAATTCATCATGATTCAGGATGCCCGGTTCGAACGAAAACCGTACTTTATCATGTCTGACATCGTCGAAGAGCCGTTCGCCGGCGGAATTAGTGCGTTTGGAGCGATCACCGATAATTATTTCATACCATTTATCAAAGGCGTGGAAGGCGATTTCGAAAATAATAAGGTTACGGTCAACGTGCTGGTCATCAATTCGCTGGGGATGGTGGAATGCTGGAAACTGGTTTTGAAGGCTAACGAAGACCTGAAGAAATCGGTCCGATTGATGGCCTCGCCCAAGGAGGAACTCCGGGACAAGACCGGCGCCAAGCTGGAAAAAGCCATCGGGAGGATGCTGGAAGACCATCACCTCCGCCAGCGATATCGGATATTTTTCAATAACGAATACTATCCAGCCATCATACCGGTCCGTGATAAAATGGTTCTGTTGCACAAAGCCGTCCACGGCTTGGTCAAACGCAAAGCTTTTCTGGAATATAACAAACATATCATCAAGGCGACCGAAAAGCTGGCCCACGACTGGTTTATAAATTCCGACTGATTTTGTTATTTGCCCTTGAGGGCGGGCAGGTTGTGTATTAAATTGCATGACCATGCGCATTTCTTCAGCCAAAAGTCAAACCGGATTCCGCATTTATATCCTGGCGGCGCTCGTAATCGTTGCCATCGGTATCTTTATCGCTTTGTGCGATCACTATAGTTTTGTTCAGGACGACGCCTATATTTCATTCAGGTATGCCGCAAACTTCATCGATGGCCAGGGACTGGTTTACAATCAGGGCGAACGGGTCGAGGGCTATACCAACTTCCTCTGGGTGGTTGGGCTTATCTTTTTTAAAAAATTACTAGGCCTCGATTATGTTCTGAGCGCTCGGATTTTCGGCGTGGGATTCGGCGCCGGGCTGTTTGCGCTCATTGCATTTCTGGCGTTCCGGGATGATCGCGAAAAACCGATCACGCCTGTTTTGTATTCACTTATATTGATGCTATCCTGTGCGGCTATACCGTACTGGTCGATCTCCGGGCTGGAAACGTCGGCTTATGCCTTTATGATTCTGGCGGCGCTGACATCGGAATTGTATAAGCCGCGATTGACGGCGGTCTTTCTGGTGGCCGCGACCCTGCTTCGCCCCGACGGGGCGGTAGCCTGGGCGATAATATTTATTCATCGCATCATATCCGACCGCCGCGGTGCGATAGAGCTTACTGTAATCTATGCACTTTTATTGGCGCCCTTTACATTCTTCAAGCTGTTCTACTACGGTTCGCTGCTACCCAATACATTTTATGCCAAAAGTGGATTAGGACTGAATTATATTGCATCGGGCTGGGAGTATGCAGTGCATTTCTTCAGGACGGTCGGGGTGTACGGACTAATTCTGGTGCCGATTGCATTAATGGCGCCGTTATTATGGCGCAAGTACCGTCTGTTATATCTGTTTATAGTAACTTACACGGCATATATAATATTCGTCGGGGGCGACGTGCTTAAGGTGTATAGATTCTTCCTTCCGATCATACCAATTTTGTTTTTTCTGCTCATGGCATCGTTACAAGTATTGGTCGAAAAGATAATGCGGAAGTTCAGCGCTAAAGGGGGATATAAGTGGATGATCGTCGCTCCTCTGATTGTCATATTCGCTGCGGCATCGCAATTATTGGCCCGAAAGCATGTCAATACGTTTCTTGCCAATGAGCGCGGCTTTACGTCAAAGATGCAATTCGCCGCCAGTATGATGAAACAGTACATGGGCCCCTCGTTTACTATCGCGGCCAGCACTATCGGCGTGCTGGGGTACGAGCTGCGCGGTCATCGTATGATAGATATGCTTGGTCTGACCGATAAGTACATCGCCCGGCATCCGGAAAACATCCCCGGTTTGGAATCAACCTGGAAAGAGCGCCGCTACAATTCGCGCTATATCCTGGAACAGCAACCGGATATTATTATGTTTTCCACCAATGATAAACCGTCGGCCCCGGCCGAAAAAGCGTTGTTTATGCACTACGGATTTCGCAAAAACTATTTCGTGAGCGGGTTTCATCGTGAGAAAGGCCAGTTGTGGAGCTATTTCTATTTGAAACGGAAGAACAGCAATTTCAGCGATGATGAACTGCTGCCTAACGCGAAGTTTGTCAATACGTTCTATAATGCCTTGTCAAGATTGACAGTGGGCGATAATCAGGGGGCGCTGGATTTGTTGCTGGATGCTTCGTCGGAGCTGCCTCCGGATGAAAGTAAATTTTTAAATTATTATAAAGGGGAATGCCTGTACCGTCTCGAGCGTGCCAATTTGGCGCGGCACTATTTCGAGCAAGCGCTTTCGGATGATCCGGATGACTGCCGCTCCCGCTGGCGGCTGGGACAGCTGGCGGCCCGTGTGGGGGACACAGTGACGGTCAATCGTTTGACGCGGGAAATAGAGAGTCGCCAGCCGTGGCTGCTCGATTTCAGCCATTGAGTGTACTATGAAGATGAAATGCAATTCCGATATAAAAATCTTCAGATACAGGCCAAGAACGGTCTTAATTGTAATGGCAGCAGTGTTGCTGTTTGATGTGGTTTTAGGTTTCGTATGGAGCAACACTGATTACAATAGAATAACGAATCTCGATTACCGGGTAAATTCGCAGTATATTTTTCATCGTACGGATGTGGACCCCTCCGTGTTTTTGCCGGCAGTTAAGCGTAAATTTAAGGACAATGGAATGCATATTGCCGGGCAGTACCAAGTCAGCGGTACGCAGTGGGAGTTGGTTGGACATCCGGGTCGGACTTGGCTGTCGTCGGAGTTTATCAGTAAGATTACGGTCGTCGATACTCTTACACTTGAAGAGGGCGGCGGGAACGTCCCGAAACAAACACTGGCGGCCTACCTCGGTTCTATCGAGACAGGCTCGAAAGAATACATCTTTTTATTTTTCCTGATTGTGACCGTGACCCTGGTGACGTTGGTGCGCAGGGAAGCTTTGCCGCATATCCTTGATAAGAACCCTGGTTCAAAGGGCATGAATCCATGAAACACCGGGCGGAAAAGAAATTCGGCTTCAACCGCATCGAGATTGTTATCTTTGTCGTGGCACTGATCCTGCGCCTGGTCTTTATGGCGGCTATGATGAACGATCTCGGCAGCGATCATCTGACCGATAAATACCCCGATCCGATTAAGTACATCCGGGCCGGTGATTATATGTTCGGTGGTGATGCCGAGGGCAAAATAGATTTATATCTTGTCGGGCCGGGTTATCCTTTTTTGCTCGGCCTTTCCAAATTAATCATCGGTCCGATATACTGGCCGATAATTTTATTGCAGATCGTTCTAAGTGCAATTTCCTGTGTGCTGATATTCCGTCTCGCGAAGATGTTGCTTGGCAATAAGTATATTGCAACAATGGCGGGACTTTTATCAGCGATTTCGACGACTTCTATAACTTTGGCCAATGCGATTGCCTCTGAGACGTTTTTTTTCTTTCTTATGATACTGACTTTATGTCTGTTTTTCAAATATCTCCCCGAAAAACGCTGGTGGACTGTGATTCTGGTTGGCGTTGTCGGCGGGCTGACGGTTCTTACCCGGTCGGTGTTTATGTTCTATCCCGTGCTTTTAATCGTCTTCGCTTTGATCTTTATCGGGTTAAAACGACTCGCTGAAAATAAGAGAACGATTCTTAACGCAATTGTCTGCTCGGCCATAATCATCACCATTTCTGCATCGTGGGGTTTGAGGAATTACGAGAAGCACGACACTTTCACGATTTCCGCGACCGGACTATTGGCGGCCAAAACCTATCTTACATCCAAAGTCGTTGTCGAGGGTGAGAGGCAAAAGCCGGAACGTACGGTTGTCATCCGGGATTCGGTTTTTCAGGCCGCTTTGCACGATTTTGAAAACAACCGCTACCGGGAAAATCGCGAAGAGAGCGTTGATTATATCTTGACGACTTTCAAGCGTTTTCCGTCTTTATTTATAAAGCAGTATTTCAGGATAGTGCTATACAACGTCACGGCAATTTCGAGCCTTCAGAACATATTAGTTCCGTCGTGGAAGAAGGCCTTCGACACCTTTGATGAATATATCCACAGGGGTTACGATGACCCGGCGTATATCGTCCTCGCTTTGATCGGCTTTGCTGTCTTATGGAGAAAGAATAGAAAAGTTGCCGCAATACTGCTGTTGAACGTTTTGTATTTTGCTCTTTTATCCGGGGTGACTTTTGGGCAGGGTTCGCGGATATTTTATCCCGCTCTGGCGACAGAATCAATTTTGGTCGGGACGGCGCTTATATTTTTCTATGATATCATTATTTTGACGGCCGCAAGGCTCAGGCATACGTCAAAAAACGAATCGGGGTGCTTGTGATGAATAAATGCTTCGCACACAACAAATTTTGCAACTTACATCCGGTAATTAAGTAATATAATTAGGGTTCGAGACAGAAATGAATTGGGTGAAGAAAAATCAATCTGCGATTAAACAAGTGAAAGCATCAAAATTATGAAAAGGTACATTGCTATCGGTGTAATTATTATTGTCATTTTTGGCGGGTATTTCGGTGTGAATGCCTTCTTCTCGGTTTCACAGGAGATTCCCACGACCATTGTAAAGAAGGGGGAGTTCGTCATTCCCCTGGTCGCCAACGGAAGTGTCGACGCCAAGCGGGCCTATACTATCACAGCGCCGCGCATGCGGGGTCTTCAGATTACATGGCTGGCGCCCGAAGGGTCGATGGTCGCCAAGGGTGACACTGTGGTCAAGTTCGACGCCACCGAGCAACTGGCCGATATCGCCGAAAACGAGTCATCGCTAAAGATCGCCCGGCAGACACTGGAGCGCGCCAAGAAAGAGTACGAAATCCAGGGAAAGCAGCTTGATCTCGATCTTAAAAAGGCCCAGCGCAATTATGACGAGAAAAAATATGAAGCTGCCAAGATCGCCGAAGAAGCCCGCATAGAACTGGAACTGGCCGAACTTAATATCAAGGCTAAAATGGATCAGTATAAGGCGGACGTTTCCAAATCGGAACTGGAAGTGCAGCGCGCCGAAGATAAAGTCGACCAGGCCAAAAAAGAATACGAGCAGACTATAATAAAGACCCCGCTTCCCGGCATGGTGGTCTATCTGGAAATATGGAAAGGCAGCTCGATGGACAAGGTCCAGGAGGGCGATTCGCCTTGGCCCGGACAGGGACTGATCAAGATTCCGGATTTATCAGAGATGGTTGTGGACGCGACTGTATCCGAAGTGGATGCCAGCGTAGTCGATTCGGGGCAAGCGGTTATAGTGACGCTCGACGCCCAGCCGGACAAGGAATATCACGGAACCGTAACCAGCAAGAGTACATTGGCTCGGCGTAAGGAATCAGGTTCCAAGATAAATGTCTTCGACGTCACCGTGGCGATTAACGATCATGACGAAAGTGTCAAGCCCGGTATGTCGGCCTCATGCAAGATTATAATAGATAAACTGCCCGACGTCGTCTATACGCCGTTGGAATCGGTTTTCGAAAAAGATGGCAAGGCGGTTGTCTATCTGGACAATGAGAAAATGGTCCCGGTTGAGGTCGGTCGCCGCAATGATATGTCCATTCAAATATTATCCGGGCTGAAAGGCGGCGAAAAAGTTTGCCTGGTTGATCCGACTCTGGATGAAACCGGTCTGCCGGGTGAAAAGGCTTCGGAGCCGGAGCTGAACAAGGGACGGCAATTGCCTCCATCCAACGGTTCTCCCCGGAGGGGCCGTCGGTAGATGAACGAATCATTTTTATTCCGGGTCTCTTTCGAAGCACTGAGCGCTCATAAGCTTCGTACATTTTTGACCATGCTGGGAGTCATTATCGGCGTGGCTGCGGTTGTATCGATGCTGTCCATCGGTGAAGGCGCCAAGCAGGAAGCGCTCGAACAGATTTCCATTCTCGGCATCAATAATATAATCGTTAACGCCAAAACCCCGGTGACTAACGAAAATTCCAACATCTCTCTGCAGCGTTCGACTGGATTGAGTATGGCCGACGCGGACAATATTGCCCAGTTCAAGGAATTGGTGGCCAATGTCGTGCCCCAAAGGTACGAACCCATTGCTGTCGTATCTTATTTTACTCAGGAAGCCCCGGTGCGGGTGGTGGCGACGACCCCCAATTTCATGCAGTCGTCGTCGGTCGACGTGGATTACGGGCGTTTTATCAACGAGCGGGACATGAAAGACTTTTCACAGGTGTGTGTGCTCGGAGCCAAGGCCAAGCGCGGCCTTTTCGCCTTCGACAATCCGATCGGCAAAAGCATTCGTGTCGGCGACCTCGATTTTACGGTCGTCGGTGTAATGACCGATAAGTACATCGGTCGGGGGAAAGTCGAAGGCTTGCAGTTGAAAAATCTCAACGAGGACGTTTATATTCCTCTAACGACCGCTCAAAAAAAATTGCCCCGGGAAGCTCAGCAAAGTTTCAGCGGGACGGTTATTATCATCGGTGGGTCGTTTTCATCCGGAGAAAAAGAATACAATACCCCGGAGCTGGACCAGTTGACCATATCCGTCTCCGACCTGGAATATGTGCCGGCCGTCTCCAAGCTGGTCGAACGCATTTTGCAGCGTCGGCATAACAACGTCGATGATTACGATATCGTCGTCCCGGAATCGCTGCTTCGCCAGTCACAGAAAACCCAGCAGATTTTTAATATAGTCATGGGGGCCATCGCGGGGCTGTCGCTTCTGGTGGGCGGCATCGGCATCATGAACATCATGCTGGCATCGGTTCTGGAGCGAACCCGAGAGATCGGGGTACGCCGGGCGGTCGGGGCCAAACAGCTGGACATTATGCGGCAGTTTCTGATCGAAGCCGTAACCATCTGCATGATCGGCTGCACCATCGGAATTTTGCTGGGACTGGTAATTTCGAAAGGCATTACTTTCTACGCGGGCTGGCCGACGATCGTTTCGATTACGTCGATTGTCCTGGCCGTGACGGTTTCGACCGCGGTCGGGGTTATATTCGGGATGCTTCCGGCCCGCAAGGCCGCCCAGCTCGATGTTATCGAGTCGCTGCGCTATGAATAAACTTGTACCGGATTATAGAGGTGACCATGAAGAGTTTAATATATAAATCGCGTCTTTTGGCTGCTGCGGCCGTAGTATTAAGTCTTGTACTTATTATGTTTTCGGATTCAGTGGCGCTGACTCTCGATGAAGCTATAGATATCGGGCTGCACCACACGTCGCGCGGCGGCATGATCAACGGCAATCTCGACGTGGCCGAACAGAATTATTTTGCGCGGCGGATCAATTTCTATCTTCCGGAAATTTCGATCAAGGGTTCGGTGCCGACGTACTCTGTCGATGAATCATACCGTTTTTTCGGCGGCTCGAATGTAAAGAAACTCTTCGAAACGAGCGATCTTGGATTTACTTCGTTTATCGAACTGAACCAGAGCCTTCTGACCGGGGGAGATGTCCGGGTTACGGCCAATCTTCTGGCCCAGAAAGACCGCTACCCCAACACTCAGCTTGACGATGGTTCTTTCATAAACGAGCGGACCCGGCTGGGTTCGTTCAATTTCAGTTACACCCAACCGCTGCTGAAGCCGTCCGATGCCAAAAACGAACTGAACAATACGAAGGACGATTTCGAGATCGCCAAGCTGACCAAGATCGAAGACGAAACGGCCCTGAAAAAGGAAATTATAGAAGCGTATTTGGGAGTGCTTCAGCTGTCGGTGAAAAAAGATATGTCAGAGGCGGGTTATGAATCCGCGCGTCTGCAGACGAATATCGATTCGCTCAAAATGGAAGATGAAATTTTGTCCGAGGAAGATTATCTCGGCGCAGTTTCGACCAGCCTCGATGCCGAACTGGACAAATTCGAAATCGAAACACAGATTGAAGAGATAAAGCGTCAGCTGACCATATTGCTCGATAATAACGTCGCCAATGATCAGGAACTGATGGAGCCGGTCATCGAAGGCCATATTGATGATGCCAGAAAAGAGCTGCTTTTGAACAGTTGGGAAAGGTCACTGCCCGCCAGAAAAGCCGAGCTTCAGTACAAAAAAGCTCAAAGAGAAGCCGACTACCGTGCCGCCGGACACGGCCTGACCGGGGATCTGACCGCCAATTATTCGACCGGTAACGGTTATATCAGGACGGATTTCAGCCACGAGAATATCGATACCAAAGGGTGGGGTGTAGCTCTCAATTTTTCGCTGCCGCTCTGGGACGGTGGTTCATCGGGGGCGGCCGTTAAGGCCGCCAACCTTCAGGCCGAGCAGGCCAGGCTGGAATTCGAAAAAACCCGCCAGGATGCCAAAGCCGAGATAGTCAATTTGATCAATACGCTCGACGTCAGCTATCGCAGGCTGGATATTATGAAAAAGCAGATCGACCTGGCCCGCAACCGTCTTAATATCGCCCAGACACGATTCGACGATGGGCGCATCTCGCAGATTGAATTCCTCGACGCAAAGAAAGCTTATCTTGAAACTAAGGTTAATTATCTGGAAGAATTGAAGACTTATTTGCTTAACCGGGCCGATTTGGACGGTAAGTACACGGATTTATAGGGAATTCCTTTCCCGATTTTACACCATAAATTTGATAAAATTATCTATTTTATTGCCGATTGTGAAATATTTCACTTGACCTGCCGAAATATATAGTACATATTATTGTCGAAGTTGCGAAATGGCGAAAGTATGCAAATGGACGATTCACACATATACGATATTCACGCCGACCTGTGCAAGGCCATCGCCCACAGGACGAGGCTTATGATTGTGTCGTTTCTTGAAGGCGGCGAACTGAGCGTCGGGGAACTTGTTTCCAGACTTGATATTTCGGTCGCCAACGCCAGCCAGCATCTGAGGATTTTGCGCGACAATCATATAGTCCAGACCAGGAAAGAAGGCCAGTCGGTCTTTTACAGCCTGACCGATCCGCGTCTCCCAGAAGTCTGCTCGACCATCAGATCTATACTGATAGACGGGATAGAAAAGCGTAATGAGATGGTCCACAAGCTGGATAAAAAAAGCAAAACCATACACAAGAAAAAACAAAGATAATAATACTTTTCTATATTAACATGTGGAGCCGATTATGAAACAGGCAAAACAGGAAGAGGGCCGAAAATCTACAGATTATCGACCGGACAGGTCAAAAATGTCTCTTATCAGGATATATTTCAGCATTGCGATAATCACGGTTTTGAGCTTTGCGGCGGTGCCCGCGCTGGCGGTGGACAGCGAAGATTGCATGACCTGTCACGAGACGACTCTCAAAGACACGACCAAGACATATCATGCGTTAGTGGCGGAGTCCTCTCACAGCGGTATGGAATGCACCGACTGCCACGCCGACATAGATGATCTGCCCCACGCAGACACCCTTGCAAAGGTTGATTGCGGGATTTGCCACGACCAGGCGGCCGAAGATTACAAATATCACGGCAGAATGGCGGTCGGGGCCGACAGCGATATTCCGAGCTGTTCCGATTGTCACGGGACGCACGACATTCTTCCGCCGACAAATAAATTGTCCACGATTAACCCCATAAACCTGCCCCAGACCTGCGGCAACTGCCACGAAAATATCAACCTGACCAAACGGCATGAGATTTTGTACGGTAAGGCCGTCGAAGTGTACAAGAGTAGTGTTCACGGCAAAGCCTCTCTGGGCGGCGTTT
Source organism: uncultured Ignavibacteriaceae bacterium (assembly GCA_964569945.1). Lineage (GTDB taxonomy): Bacteria > Zixibacteria > MSB-5A5 > GN15 > PGXB01 > CALAMC01. The sequence continues at coordinate 16,402 of CAZMWI010000016.1, read as the reverse complement.
ATACGGCGGCCTCGTGCAATGATTGTCATTCAACCGGCGGCACGGCTCACAAGATTCTCGGTCCCGGCAATTCGGGATCGACCATCAACCATTTCAACATTCCTCATACGTGCGGCAAATGTCACAAGAATGTGGAGAACGACTACTGGGAAGGGATTCACGGCAAACTGGTCGAACGCGGCGAAACCGATGCGCCGGTGTGCACCGACTGCCACGGCGAACACGGGATTATTTCGCCCTCGGATCCCGAGTCGCGGGTCAGCCCGTCGCGGGTGGCTGAGGCGACCTGTGCACCATGCCATGAATCGGCGCGTCTGAACGAAAAATACGGCATCCCGACCGAACGCTTGAAAACGTGGGTGGACAGCTATCATGGCCTGAAGAGCATGGCCGGTGACCTCTCTGTCGCCAATTGCTCCTCGTGTCACGGGGCGCACCGGATATTGCCGCATACGGATTCGACGTCCTCAATCTATGCGGGCAATCTTGTAACGACCTGCGGGCAGTGTCATCCGGGAATCACGCAGGCGATGGCTTCGGCTCCGATCCACGGCACACCGGGTGTATCGAGAACGCCTACGGCCCAGGTCGTGAAGACTTTGTACATAATCGCGATTTTTATTATTATCGGCCTAATGGTCGTACACTGGTTGTTTGACCTGTGGCGAAAGATTAGAAATACTTCAAAAGTCAAACAGGTGCGGCGGATGACGCTGGGCGAAGTGTGGCAGCACGCCTTTTTGATGCTGACGTTTATAACATTAGTCATAACCGGTTTTGCGTTGCGATATTCACAATCGTGGTGGGTGGATCTCTTTTTCGGCTGGGAAGGAGGTTTCCCGCTGAGGGGGATTATTCACCGGGTCGCGGCGGTCCTGTTTATCCTGACCGTAATCTGGCATATCGTATATTTGACCACCAAACGCGGCCGGGGATTCCTGTTCGATATGCGTCCGCTCAAGAAGGACTTCACGCAGTTCATACAGATGAATCTCTATAATATCGGGCTGTCCAAGAAAAAACCGGATTTCGGCAAGTTCAGCTATGTCGAGAAGGCGGAGTACTGGGCGCTGGTCTGGGGCACCGCCATCATGATCATTACCGGCTTTTTCCTCTGGTTCGATAATTTCGCCGTTCACTGGTTCCCCAAGGGCTTTCTGGATATTGCGTTGATAGTTCATTATTACGAAGCAGTGTTAGCGACTCTGGCAATCGCGATCTGGCACATGTATTCGACGGTCTTCAATCCCGACGTTTACCCGATGAATCCGTCGTGGGTAACCGGGAAGATGCCGGAGACGGTGTATCGCCACGAGCACGCCGCCGATGAAATCTTTCATGCTGAAATAGACAAAGACAAATTGTTCCCTCCCAAAGAATAGATTCGGACTTTTTCTGCAGCAAAATTTGCGGTCACCCGTATGGGGTGACCGTTAATTATTGCAAATAGTTCCTATATCCGATCCGAGATTGTATTCATGAAAATCTAATGCCGGAATTATGCTCGCGATAGCGAGCGAATTTAGAAAAACTTTTCGCCGCCCTCTTCGCTGAAAATGGTCGGCAGCCCGACGGCAACCACGGAACGCAGGGGACAGGGTGATTCGCCGCTTCCGGCGTGGGTAATGGCATAGACGCCGTCGATGGCCCGCGTGGCGTTACGGTACAAATGATCTTCACCGATTTTTTCGTACAGATGAGTACGGCGCAGGACGTCGAGGACGTCATCGTTGAGACCGCTGAACGAGATATCGTACCCCGCTTCGCGGATGCGGCTAACCAGTATCGACAGCATGTCCTCACCGGAGGCGTCCATTTCGTTGATACCGTTGCCGACGATAATAATATGCCGAAGTTCAGGCATCCCGGATATAAGTTCCAGAATCTGTTCTTCGAGATAGCTGACATTGGCAAAATAGAGAGAGCCGTTGTACCTGATCAGGGCAATATGCCGACACTGCTTGAGGTGAAATCTTTTTTGATTGCGGAAAGTGCCGTCGGGGTGCAGTGATAACAGGGCCATATCCGGCTTCATGCTGCGCAGAAGCTGAAGCCCCAGCGACAGCCCGACACCGATCATGATGCCCCGGTCGAGGTGCGGGGCAAAGGCTAAAGTGGCGACGAAAGTGATGATGCCGATGGCACCGTCGTATTTCTGGGCCTTCCAGGCGTGAATGAATCCCCGGACGTTCAACAGCCCGATCACGGCCATCATGATAATCGCCGCCAGAACCGCCTGGGGCAGATAGTACAACAGCGGCGTGAGAAAAAGCAGAGTTGCTGCGACAACACAGCTGCTGAAGACGTTAGACAGGCCGGTCACGGCCCCCGACTGGATGTTTACGGCCGATCTCGAAAACGACCCGGAGACGGCATAGCTGTGGAAGAATGAGCCGATGATATTGGACAAGCCCTGCCCGATAAGCTCCTGATTGGGATTGAGTCTCTGTCCGGTCCGCGCGGCCATGGCTTTGGCGATGGAAATGGCTTCCATAAATCCGAGCAGGGATATTATTATGGCCATCGGGAACAGCGATAGCATCGTGCTTAAATTGAATTTGGGCATATTTAATCCGGGGAGACCTTTGGGTATATCACCTACGACCGAACCGCCGCCGGTCAGAGATATGGCGTCGGCTTTGATCGCGGAGTTGCCGACTTTAAGGCGCCAGTTACGGCCGTCATCGGGGCGGTCGGTGGATTTATCATCTATGGCATAGAAGCGCAGGTGCCCGTTGGGATCTTCGATTCCTCTAAAATGCAGAAGCCTTATTTTTTCCCGAAGTTCGTGCGTGGCTTCTTTTAATTCCGCAATTTCGACTGTCAACAGCGACATTTTATGCCTTATTTCCAGTGCCTTCACGGATCGGTCGCCATAGGTGTCTTCAATCTCCATTAATTCTGTGGCCAGTTCGACGCGCTCTTCGGATTTTATTTCAATATTGGCAATATCCTGATTGAAGTGCGCGATCATCTCCTGAGCCTGATTATTTTCGATGGCGTCGAGACTGGCTTTGCGATTGTGCTCGAATCCAAAGGCCCATGAAATAATAGACGTTATAATTACCGCGACAAGGACGTTCGGTATTTTAGGTACCAGTCTTTTCAGAGTTATCATTATGACGAAGGCGAGGATGGCAATCGCGAGCGTCGGCCAGTGGGTGTACGATATCGCGGCCTTTATGACATTGTAGATAGTTTCATAGTGGTGTTCTGCCGAATCAACCGTGACGCCGAACAGCTTGGACAGCTGTGATGACGCGATAATAAGCGCGGCGGCGTTGGTGAAACCGTTGACGACCGGGTGAGATAGGAAGTTTATGACCAGTCCGAGCTTCAAAACACCAAGGGCCAGCTGGAAGATACCGACCAGAAACGCCAACAAAATGGCGTAGGCGATGAAGGCTTCGCCTCCGGCCGTGGCCAGCGGTGCCAGGGCCGTGGCGGTCATCAGGGATACAACCGCAACCGGACCGGTGGCCAGTTGGTGGCTCGATCCGAACAGGGATGCAATCAGGGGCGGAAGGAAAGCGGCGTACAAACCGTAGTAGGCCGGCAAACCGGCCAGCTGGGCGTAGGCCATTGACTGCGGTACCAACACCAGCGCGACTGTCAGTCCCGATATGAAATCCTGACGAAGCTTGGTTGAATCGTAGGCGCGAAACCAAAAAATAAATGGAAAAATTTTGTATAGAACTTCTGAGTTTGAAGTCGACTGCCCGTTTTTTCGTGTCTTGCCTAACATAATCTTAAAACAAAACGCCGGCTACCAGGTACCCGAGCAGGTCTTACACTTCGCCGCTTCCCCCGAGGCCCGAATTTCGGTAATGCCATCGGGCAAATGTCCCATTTGACCCAAGTAATCAAGGCAGGAAGTTAAGATATCCGGCCGCTTAAGGCAAGCTCTAATTACGGCCATTATAAAGCGTATATGGGATTACGATTTTTATTGCTATCGAGTCGATCTACGAATTTTATTGATTAATCGGCTTGCCCTGTGAAGGCGCCGGAGTTATAATTGACCGGTGTGTAAAGTATCCACCTTGACAAGGGAGAACAGGTGGCCATAATATCAATATTCAGCGGCTCGTTCTGCCACGGCGAGGAAATCGCTCCGAAAGTGGCCGAGACCCTTCATTATGAGCTTATAGAGCAAAAGTTATATGACTTGACCTCGCAGAAGTACGACTTACCGGCCGAAAAGCTTCTCAAGGCGATGCTCGGGAAAGTCACGTTTTTAAACAAACTGACTCACGATCGGGAGAAGGCGGTTGCTCGGGTTAAGCTGATGCTGGCGGAGATGGCGGCGACAGATGATATCGTCCTGACCGGCCCGGCCGGTCATCTTTTCCCTCGGACGGTCGCGCACGTTTTGAAGACGTGCATCATAGCCAATTTCGATTACCGAGTGCGGGTAGCGTCTGAAAGCAAATCGCTGTCGGGAAAAGACGCCCGTAAATTGGTTCACAAAGATGATGCCGAATTACTGGAATGGACCAGCTATCTGTACGGCAAGCCACCGTACGATGAATCGCTGTACGACCTGATTATTCCGACCCATTCGGTTTCGGTACCCGATGCCGTGGAGACGATTCGAAATTTGGCGACCGGGGAGCAGGTGGCGACGTCGGAACGGTCGCAGAAAGCCATCGGTGATTTCATCCTGAGCGCCAGAGTGAATCTGGCTTTGGTTGAGGCCGGGCATATCATCGACGTCGAAGTGGAAAACGGGAAGGTTTTCGTCACGATCAATAAAGACATTCTGCGTATGCAGCAGTACCAGGATGAACTTAAGGACGTCTGCGCGAATGTCGAAGGGGTAGGTGACGTCGAAATAAGGATAGGGCAGAAATTCCAATCATCGTCGATGAATCCGTGGGCAAATATCGAAGTCCCTCCCAAGATTCTGCTGGTCGACGATGAACAGGAGTTCGTGCAGACGCTATCGGAGAGACTTAAGACCCGCAATCTTGAATCATCGGTGGTCTACGATGGCGAACAGGCGCTGGAATTCGTCAAGAAGGATGAACCAGATGTCATGGTGCTCGACCTCATGATGCCGGGTATTGACGGCATCGAAGTCCTGCGGAGAATCAAAAGGGACTATCCGAGGGTCGAAGTAATTATACTGACCGGGCATGGCTCTAAACGCGAGGAAGAAATGGCCGAGGACCTGGGTGCGTTCGCCTATTTACGCAAACCGGTCAATATCGACTTACTGGCCCGGGTGATGAACGAAGCTTATCAGAAAATCAACCGGCTGAAAAGTGTCGGTGACGATCGGACCGAAAACAATGTCGATGAATAATATCGACTGACGCCCAAGTGTGGAGGGATTTTCTGAAAATCATAGAATAATATGGAAGAACAGTTTAAACCCGATACGATTCACGTCGAGGCTGATCCCAGTCAGACCCTGCCGAGATATCGGCGGCTGCGCCGTATATCGGTGATCGCTACATCGCTGGTGGCGCTGGTTCCGCTGATTATTATGGTCGTGTTAAATTATTATCAGGACCAGGACTCATATCATGCCGAAAGCCGCTACGATATCTCGCGGATTCTTTCAAACAATAAGCGCACGCTGGAATTCGTCATCGAAGAACGCCGCTCGGCTCTGTCATTGATTATCACCCAGCACTCGTACCGCGAACTGAGCGAAAACGACCGTCTTAAGACGGTGCTTAAAGACCTCAACAGCTCATTCGGCGGGTTTGTTGATCTGGGACTGATCGATTCGTTGGGCAATCAGACGGTGTATAGCGGGCCGTACGATTTGAAGGGTAAAAATTACAGAGACCAGGGCTGGTTCAATGAAGTCATGGTGCGGGGCGAGTACGTCAGTGATGTTTTCATGGGGCATCGCAACCTGCCGCATTTTGTAATCGCGTTCCGCCACGAACGCCCCGACGGTGAGTATTTCATTTTGCGCGCCACGATCGATATGGAAATGATAAATAAAATTTTCTATGCCCTGGACCTCGATACCGGGACCGATGCTTTCCTGATCAACCAAAACGGTATACTCCAGACTAATTCGGCTTATCATGGTGAAGTGCTTACAAAAATGAGCTTCGATGTGCCGCGCAGTTTCCGGCACCGGGAAGTTATCGATGAATACGAAGAGCAGGGGAAATGGCTGACCACGGGCTATGCCTATATCGAATCAACACCTTTCATCCTGATGGTCATCAAACAGCGCGAGAATCCGTTTTTACACTGGTTCTACCGAAGGACGGGTCTATTGTGGTTTTTGTTTGTCAGTGCGGCGCTGATTTTGATTGTCGTTATGTACGGTGCCGGGCACACGATTAAGCGGCTCCGGGAACTGGATAAACGCCGGGCGCGGATATTTCATAATGTCGAATACACCAATAAAATGGCAACCATCGGTCGGATGGCAGCCGGGGTGGCTCACGAGATTAACAATCCCCTGGCTATAATCAATGAAAAAGCGGGGCTTCTTCAGGATATGGCCTATCATATAAAAGACCTGCCGCAGAAGGACAAGTTTCTTGGACTGGCCGAGTCGATTACGAAGTCGGTGGAGCGGTGCAGCGGTGTGACCCACCGCCTGCTCGGTTTCGCCAGACGAATGGACACCCGCAAGGAGTCGATAGATCTGAAAGCGCTGCTCGAAGAAGTGGTCGGTTTCCAGAAAACGGAACTGATGCACCGGAATATAAATGTCACGTTCAATATTCCCGCCGATCTCAAGCCGATCGAAAGCGACCGGGGTCAGCTACAGCAGGTCTTTTTGAATATCGTTAACAACGCCTTTGCCGCGGTCGATGTCGGAGGGCAAATCGATATATCAGCCAGGGATGCCGAGAACGATATGGTCAAAGTAACCTTGACCGATAACGGCGTCGGGATATCCGAGAAAAACCTGAAAAATATTTTCGAGCCGTTTTATTCGACCAAAGGCGAATTCGGGACGGGACTAGGGCTGTCCATCACTCGCGATTTAGTCCAGAAGCTGGAAGGTCAAATCGACGTGAGCAGTCAGATAGGTAAGGGGACCAGTTTCACTATCAGTCTACCCCGAAGGGCGAAGTATTAGGATACAGATATGAGCGAGTTCAGAGTACTTTTCGTTGACGATGAAGAGGAGCTGGTGTCCACACTGGTCGAGCGCCTGCAGTACCGTGATATCGAAGCGGTTTATGAATTAACCGGAGCGTCGGCCATCGAGCGGATGCGCCGCGAGAGCTTCGATGTCGTCGTGGTCGATCTCAAGCTTCCGGGCATCAGCGGCTCGGAGACGATGCGTGTAATCAACAAGGAGCATCCGGGGGTCCCGGTGATGATTATCACGGGACATGGGTCGTCGGCTGAAATGCAGGATATGCCGAAAGGCGCGGTTGATTATTTGGCCAAGCCGATCAATATCGACGATCTGATCGAAAAAATGCGTTACGCGATGAATAAAAAATGAACGACGATAAAGAGAAAATAAAAAGACGCTATCCGGCCGATACCGAAACAAAGTTTTTTGGTACGATTACGGCATCGGTCACGCATGAATTGAACAATGTTATGTCGATAATCAGTCAGACCGGAGGTTTGCTCGAAGACCTTCTGGCCGGGCAGCAGCGGGGTCGAGAGATTCCACCCGAATCGCTGCAGCGCGTCGCTGAAAGGATATCGGTTCAAACCGAGCGCGGCATAGAAATAATAAATCGGCTGAACCGATTCGCGCACAGCGCCGATGAGCCCGAGGGCGTTTTCAATCTGACAGAGACTGTACAGAATATCGGTCAATTGACTGAGCGACTGGTTATCTTGCGCGGGGCCGTTTTGAATTATTCCGGGGGTGACGCAACCGTCGAAATGGAAGGCCGCGAGTTTAAAACCCAGCAGTTGGTTTTTCTGGTTTTTCTTGCGATTTTGCCCGAAATGCGGAAAGGCGATAGTGTTGGTTTGATGCTGAACAAAGCTGAAAGTGCCGCACACATAGGAATTAAGCTCGACACAAATCACTCCTGTGAACCACCGGATCTGACTCAGATAAAAGAAATTGCAGAAAAAATCGGTGCCGAGATAAATTCTGATAATAAAGAAGGCGCCGTTTCGATAGATATCCGCTTGCCTTTAAAGCTTCGGAAAGACGTATAAATAGCAGAAAAGCAGGGAGATATATATGGCAAAAGTCCTTTTGGTCGATGACGAAAAAGATTTCCGGGATGTGCTCGCCGAGCGGATGTCGAGCCGGGGGCTCGAAACGGATACGGCCGAAAGCGGGATGAAGGCTCTGGAAATGATTGAATCGAAATCATACGATGCCATAATTCTTGACCTGGCAATGCCGGAAATGGACGGTCTCGAAACACTCAAACGGCTTCTGGAAAAGCAGCCTCATTTACAGGTTATAGTTCTGACCGGGCAGGCGACGGTTCAAAAAGGCGTTGAAGCCGTGAAGCTGGGCGCGGCCGATTTTCTCGAAAAACCGGCCGAAATAGAATCGCTGGTAGCCAAAATCGAAGAAGCGCAGGCCAAAAAACTTTCGCTCTTCGAGCAAAACCTCGATCAGAAAATATCGGATATTACGCGCAAGAAAAGCTGGTGAAGCAGTATCGTTTCAGGATAAAATCATAAGAGGGAAAGCTCCGGCTTTCCCTTTTTGCGTAGATAGAAGCTATTGCCGCCTTAGACAAATCATTGACAAAACCGCGGGTCGGCCTATATTAAAATAGGTCTGTACTTGCCCGGACCATCGGCAACGTATAAAGAAGTCATGTCAGGAGGGATTATGTTCGTGATTTCCAGATTGAAAATCCAAATATTGTTAATTATTTTTGCGCTATCGAGCTCGGCTTTTGCCCAGGCCCCGGCCGTTTCATCGGTCAGTCCGACGGTAAATGCGGTCGATGTCTCCGTTTCCACCGATATTAGTGTAACTTTTGATTCGGATATGGACGGGACAACCATAACCGCATCCAGCTTTATCGCCTATGCTTCATCGAGCGGTCCGCATTCGGGGACGGTCTCATACGACGGCCCGTCGAAGACGGCGTCGCTCGATCCCGATAATGACTTCGTGGTCGGGGAGCAGGTGACGGTCTTACTAACGACTGATATTGAATCCTTGACCAATGTCCCGCTCGACCAGAGTTTTATATGGTCGTTCGTGATTGAAGTCACCGGAGGTCCGTCGACATTTGCCCGCGACCTGACGTATACTACACCATCGATGCCGTGGTCGGCGTACGCCGCCGATTTCGATAACGACGGCTATATGGATATCGCCACGGTCAGTTATAATTCGTCGAGCGTATCGGTCCGCCTGAACAATGGCGACGGCACATTCGATTCCCGTATCGATTACGCAACCGGTGACCAACCGTCGGGTGTTTTCGCGGCGGATTTCGACGGTGACGGATATATCGACCTGGCTGTCTCCAATTCGCAAACCTGGAACGTTTCAGTCTTGTTGAACGATGGCGACGGGACTTTCGGTAGTGATACCCGCTATACGGTCGGAGCCGGTCCGCTGGATATTTATGGTGCGGACTTTGACGGCGACGGTGACGTTGATCTCGTGTCGGCCAACGGTCAGGCTGATAATGTGTCGGTCCTGCTTAACAATAGCGATGGTGCGTTCGCGTCTCACGTGACGTATGCCGCCGGTGACGGAACGGTCGCGGTGCGGGCGGGTGATATCGACGGCGACGGTATGCCGGACATAATCGCCGTAAACGAAGCTGCCGGAAACACATCGATTCTGATCAATAACGGCAACGGTACTTTCGCAACGGCCGTGAATTATGGCGTGGGAAGTTCACCGGTCGCGGTGTTTCTGGCCGATATGGACGAGGATGGCGATCTTGACATGTTCGTCGCAAACTATGCTTCCGATAACGTTTCGACTTTCAAGAATAACGGCAGTGGTTCGCTGGGGACCGCCTATAATATAACCGTGGGGGCCGGGCCGACCGCTGTGTGCGGCGGCGACGTCAATGATGACGGCCACGCGGATATGATCTTGTCTTTGTACGATGCCGACAGTGTCGTCGTCTATGAAAACGATGGGACTTCGACTTTTACTTCAGCATATAGGGGGGGTACAGGCGACCGACCGACCTCGGTTTTCGCCTTTGAATTCGACAACGACGGTGATCTCGACCTGGCCGTAACCAATGAAGGCAGCAATAATTTTTCGGTGATCGTAAATCGGGACATTTTGAACGTCGTATCGACCAGTCCTGCGGCAAACAGCGCCGGTTTTGCACTTGATGGAAATATCACCGCCGTCTTCAGTGATGATCTCAATACCGGGTCGATCAGCAATGACATTATGGTGGCGCTGGGAAGCGTGACCGGCACGCACGCGGGAACCGTGAGCTACGACAATCCCTCGCGGACGTTAACTTTTAATCCGACCGATGATTTCTTCCCGGGTGAAGAAGTGACGGTGCGCATCAGTTCGATTATTGAATCGACCACAGGGGACCGTCTGGCGTCGAATTACCTGTGGTCATTCATTGCCGCAACTGCCGGCGGTCCCGGTGTATTTTATTTTGATTCATCGTACGCGACCGCGAGCGGTCCGCACGGTATGGTCGCGGCTGATCTCGATCAAAACGGATACCCCGATATTATTACCGTGAACGAAGGCGCGGCCAATATTTCGGTACGTCTCGGACTGGGCATGGGCCTGTTTTCCACCGAGTCCAATGTCGGGGTCGGGATTACGCCATATTCGGTTTGCGCCGCCGACTTCGATAACAACGGTTATCCCGATCTGGCCGTAGCCAATTACGGTTCCAACAATGTTTCGATTCTTCGCAGCGACGGCACCGGTTCCTTTTATTCCCCGACCGCGAATGCCGTCGGGTCACGTCCGTTTGCCATATGCACCGACGATTTCAACGGCGACGGCATCCCTGACGTGGCGACCGCCGATCAGTTGGGCGACAGCATTTCAATTCTGATCGGCAGCGGCAACGGTTCGTTCGCCACACGCAAGAGCTATGCGACCGGCAATCATCCGACCGCCATCACCGCCGGTGATATAGACAACGATCACGATATAGATATCATAGTTGGCAATGCCCTCGACAATAATGTCTCAATTTTAATTAATCTCGGTGACGGGACTTTTTCATCGGGGTTGACGTACAATACGGCCGGCTATCCCAGAGGAGTTGCCCTTAACGATCTTGACGGTGACGGATTTCTGGATCTGGCGGTGGCGTGTTACGCCGACGACAAAGCGGTTGTGCTGATCAACAACGGTGACGGCACGTTCGGTGGATATACCGGGTACAGCGCCGGTGACGGGCCGTGGTCGGTGGTTCTGGCCGATTTTGATACCGATGGATATATCGATATGGCCGTAGCCAGCCGCGGCACTACTTCTAATCCCGACACGACCGTTTCGGTTTTTGCCGGAAACGGTGACGGGACTTTCGGGACGCAAGTGAAGTATTTTGTCGACGACGGTCCTGCCTGTCTGGTGGGCGTCGATCTCGATAGTGATGGTGATATTGATATTGCCACGGCCAATTCGATAGGCAATACGTTTACAGTACTGCTCAACAAAGTCCCGCCAACCGTGGTTGCAACCGACCCTGCCCAAAACGGAATGGCCGTCCTTCCGTCAGACAATATAGAAGTCACATTCAGCCACGATATGGATGAAACTACGATTGACGCCTCATCATATTTAGTACAGGGAAGTATTTCCGGTTTGGTCAGTGGCACTTATAGCTATGACGATGTTTCTTATACTATAACTTTCGATCCGAATCAGGATATGGAATCCGGCGAGGTAGTTACGGTTGTCCTGACAAAGGCAATACAATCAGCGGAAATGACGGCGATGGAAGACGGCTATGTCTGGTCGTTTACGATTGATGCCGCCGACGCGCCGGGAACGTACGCTTTCATGACGGACATCACGCTGGGCCACGTCCCGGCCGATATTCAGATAGTGAATGCAGCCGGCGGAGGGCCGGATATAATCACGGCCAACGATGCCGACGATAATGTTTCCATCCTCACTAACAATGGAGGCGGGTCGTTCTCTCAAGCCATGGTCAGTGTCGGGGATGAGCCTGTATCGGTATGTACCGCTGATCTTGATAACGACGGTGATGTCGATATTGTTACAGCCAACAGGAATGACGATAATGTGTCAGTTTTGTTATACGATGGAACGTACACCGAAACCACTTATGCCGTGGGCGACGCGCCGGATAAAGTTGTCGTGGCCGATCTTAATGCCGACGGTTACCCCGATTTGATTGTGGTCAACGAGCTTTCAAATAATATTTCGGTGCTTATCAATAACGGGTCGGGAGCGTTTTCGGGCGGAGCGACAAACTACGACACCCCGCTGTCGCCGCGTGCGATTTATGCCACCGACTGGGACAACGACTATGACGTCGATATTGCCGTTGCCTGTAATACGCACGACAGCGTTCTGGTGCTTCTGAACGACGGCGCCGGTGTCATGACCCGGGACACGACATATTTGGTGGGGGACGCGCCGCGCGCGATTTGCAGCGTCGACCTGAACGGGGACAGTAGCCTCGACTTGATTACGGCGAACCGTGACGGCGGTTCTGTATCTATACTGTACGGAAACGGTGACGGAACATTCGAAGATGCGGCCAACGAAAACATCGGCAATGCTCCCCGCGACGTCCGCTGCGGCGATGTCGATGGCGACGGATTGCCCGATATTATCGCCGCCGATAATGTCTACGGTGATCTAACCATCCTCAGAAACAACGGTGACGGAACCTTTGCCGATTATCGGTTCGTGATCGACGGCACTGCGTATGGCGTATCGCTCGGGGACGTGGATTCAGATGGTGACCTGGATATTGCCTGGGTCGACCGTACAAACGGAAAAGTGTATGTATATGAAAATCGCTTTATTATGAGGGCGCTGGCATCGGTTCCGGCTTTCAACAGTCTTGGCGCGGCGACGGATGACAACGTCGAAATCACATTCTCGCTGGATGTAAACACCGGCACGTTGAACGATACAACTCTTATTGTCGACGGCATATCGACCGGGCGACACACCGGCACTATCAGCTACGATGCACCGTCAAAGACAGCCACGTTCGATCCCGATGACGATTTTCAGACAGGCGAGATGGTCAGTGTGACATTGACATCGGTGGTGCAATCGTCGGGCGGCGTCAATTTCGATATGGGCTTTGTTTACAAATTCGGCATTCTCCCCAGCCCGGGGCAAGGTGCCTTTGAATATGACACGACCTGTACGACCGGTGATTTCCCGTGGTCGGTTGCCGCAGCCGATTTCGATAACGACGGCAACATCGACGTCGCCTCGGCCAATCAGGGTTCGGGGAATGTCACGATAATTGTCAATAACGGGGACGGCACGTTCGCAACCGGAGATACTTACACGGTCGGGTCCGCCCCATGGTCGATTGTATCAGCCGATTTCGATGGCAACGGTTATATGGACCTGGCGACGGCGAACTCTGGTGCCAACAATGTAACGCTTCTTTTAAACGACGGTGACGGCACGTTCAGCTCTTTCGGTCCGTTTACGGTTGGCAATACACCGCGAGCGGTGACCGCAGGGGACGTGAACGGTGACGGGCATATCGATCTTATAACGGCCAACGGTCTGACTTATAATGTCTCGATATTGATTAATAATGCCGACAGTACATTTGCATCGGCGGTCAACTATGCGGTCGGCGATGATCCGTACGCCGTACGAACGGCCGACTTAAATAGCGACGGGCGCCTTGATATCGTGACGGCAAACTACGAGTCTGACGATATTTCGGTCTTGATTAATTTTGGCAATGGGACGTTTAAGACGGCTATAGCCTACGCGGCTGGAACAGATCCAGATGCCATCGCGGCCGCCGATTTCGACGGGGACCTTGATGTCGACCTGGTTGCGGCTAACCGGGGATCGGATAATATTTCGGTGTTTATTAACGACGGCAAGGGATTCTTTGGAACGCAGGTGAATTATTCCACGGGTACCGGTCCGGCATCCATATTCGCCGCCGATATGAACGGCGACGGATTCATGGACCTGCTTACGGCCAATCTGAATTCAGACAATATATCCGTCCTTACCAACGATATGAGCGCGGGCTTTGCGGACCGTTTTCAACATGCGACCGGCGACGGCCCCATGTCGGTCTTCGCGGCCAATCTCGACGGCGACGGTTATCTCGACGTAGTCAGTGCCAATCGTAACGATGACGACGTGTCCATCATGTTGAAGCAGTTCACTTTCGTGTGCGGCGATGCCACCGGGGACCAGGCGGTTAACCTTCTCGATATTCTGTACCTTATCGCGTACAAGTACAACGATCCGCCGGGTCCGGCTCCGAATCCGATGGAAGCGGGTGACGCCAATGCCGACGGCAATGTCAACCTGATCGATATTTTGTATCTAATCGCATACAAATATAACGATCCTCCCGGACCGGAGCCATTGTGTCCTTAATTGTAAATTGGAATTGAATATTAAAAAGGCGGTCATTTGACCGCCTTTTTTAATTTATTTAAGATTAAAAGGCTATGGCGCTTACCAGGATGCTGAATTGTGAATGCGTAAAATCACCTTTAAGGCCAAATGCCGAATCCGTAGTTTTCCCGAAGCCCGCATAAGCTCCAACCTGCCAGTGTCGGGCAAATTCATACCCGCCGCCAAGAAGTATGGCTCCCCCCGGATCAGTTGGATCATAATCTCCTACTTTAAAATAAAACAACCCGAGGCCGACTGCAGTAAAAGCCGATTTGCCGGTGGGCCCGAAATAATGATACCATACGGCCCCGTTGAATCCCTGTGCCACCGACTCATTAAACAGATCGGAATTAAAACCGGTTACATTACCTTCATAGACGAGCATATTGTGTTCGTCGAAGGCCCCGCCGATTATAAAATTGACTGCAACACCCACTTTGCTTTCATCGACGCTGCCCAAACCAAGGTCGTAAAAATCAACATCAACATCCCACTTGGAAACGGGAGCAAAACCGAGCCCTCCTCCAAGCACGAAACCCTTGCGGTTGCCGTCGAAAGCCAGCGACGAAATCGGCATTAAAAGGCAAATTGCGATGATTAAGATTTTCGCGGTTTTCATGAGCTTTAATACCTCCCGATTTTGGTGATTCTCATAACGTTAAGAAATATTTAAAATTGAGTCAAGCAAAGAATGCAAGGTTTCGCCCTCGTACATGGCGGAGGGATGCCTCAACAGGCTGCATCTAAAACGGCTTTGGGATTTTGCTCAGTTGACATAGGTGACAAATCAAACGTTGCATGCAATAATAACGCATTTATTGTATGCGGGGCTATCAATGTAGATTGGGACAATTACGGATTGAATAGCACTGCAGTAGACCGCATTGGTCACGTCTTATTAGTGGAATTACATTATTTACCACGGCTTCTGGCAGAATTTTGAAAGCGGTTCGAGCAATTACTATATTGATTGGGGGCTTCCCGGAGACACCAACGGCAACTAAATATCAACTTATTGGATGTCTTATACTTGATTTCATACAAGTATAATAATTCACTAGGCCGGGCGCCCGTTTGTCCACAATAGTATTCTATTTTCGCAAATAAATGCGGTCGAAAGGCCGCCTTTTTTAATTTACTTAAGATTAAAAAGCTATAGCATTGATCAGAATGCTGAATTGCGAATGCTCGAGATCGACTCTGTTGCGGTACTCATTGTCTGAGGTTTTTCCCAAAGACAGATAACCGGCAACCTGCCAATGACGTGAGAATTCGTAGCCCCCTCCCAGCATTATGGCCAGCCGGGGATCGGGTCGATTGTAGTCATTCACTTTGAAATCATAAAACCCGAGCCCAAGGGCCGTAAATACCGATTTACCAGCTGACCCGAAATAATAGTACCATGCGGCTCCGTTAAAACCCTGTGCCAAAGACTGATTAAAATAATCAGAATTATATCCGGCGAAATTGCCCTCATAAACAAGCATATTGTGTTCGTCGAAAGCTCCGCCGATTAGGAAGTTTAAGGCAAAGCCGGCCTTACTTTCGGAATTGGTGCCCGGAGAGCCATCCGTTGTCGTAATATCGGATTTCCACTTGGAGAAGGGCGCGAATCCGAAGCCGCCCCCGAAGACAAAGCCTTTGCGTTTACCATCGAAAGCCAGCGAAGAAATCGGTATTAAAAGGCAAATTGCGATGATTAAGATTTTCGCAGTTTTCATGATCTTTAGTACCCCCCGAGTTTTGAGATAATATATAACTTTAAAAAATCTTTGAATTTAAGTCAAGGATTGAATCGCGAGTGTCGATCAAATTCACCCTTCTCGACATGGAATGAATTTTGACGGCGGGTGGCATTTATTAATGGACTAATTCAATCTAAATAACGTTTTTCTGCGTATTTAATTTGTTGTTACATTTGTA
>CAZMWI010000015.1:31640-32351 GCA_964569945.1 uncultured Ignavibacteriaceae bacterium | reverse complement strand
TGACAGATTTCGAATTATACAAAAACGGGGTATATGATCGAACATATACCCCGTGTCTTTGTTATGCTGCGTTACACTGCCGGAGCTAACATACCGGCGGTGGGGCGCCCGGCTGTACATATAAATAGTTAATCAAATAAATTATATCAATCAAGTTGTACTTACCATCACCGTTAGTGTCCGAGGCCTCGGGCGTGGGAAGCGGACCCTGGCCCCAATACAGGTCGTTTATGATCAGGAGAATGTCAACCAGGTTAATAAGTCCATCGGAGTTGACGTCACCGCAAATATAATCACAGGCATCACCGACACCATTGCCATTGGTATCGGTTTGGGTCGGATTGTAAACGAACACGCAGTTGTCGTTTATATCCGGGACACCGTCGTTGTCGTCATCGGGATCACAGACGTCACCCTCTGAGTCTTCGTCGTTGTTCTCCTGTCCGGGATTGTAAACGTACGGGCAGTTGTCATCGATGTTGAGAATACCGTCGCCGTCGATATCGCCTTCGCAGATGTCGCCGACACCGTTGGCATTATCGTCGGCCTGATCCGGGTTGTACGTCGTCGGGCAGTTGTCGTCACAGTTGCCGGTCTGGCCGCCTGTGCACGGGAAATCTCCGGCCACACCGCTGCCGTCGCCGTCGTCGAGAATACCGTCATCGTCGTCATCGGGATCGCAAATATCGCCCAAGCCGTCACTGTCGGCGT
>CAZMWI010000015.1:21937-31540 GCA_964569945.1 uncultured Ignavibacteriaceae bacterium | reverse complement strand
ACCGGGAAACTCAAAATGTGTCAATGAATTATATCTGCACGGAAATTCGATAGTGAACCAACTTGTCTAAAAAACCTTCTATTCAAGGGTTTAAGGTGAATTTGCAATGCTGGCGAAATCTGAGGCGCGGTAGCCGGATGCAGTACGGTGATTGGATTGGTTAGGATTGATTAAAGACGACTCATAATTCGACAATGTTATTGAACTGAAATTCAAAACGGGGTATATGATTTAACCATATACCCCGTAAATATTAATATTTCGTTAATGTTAACACATCGGTGCCGGGCCGGGAGGATCCACGTACAAATAGTTAATCAAGAAAAGTGCATCAAGTAAGTTAAATTTCCCATCCGAATTAGTATCTGTAGCAGGAAAATAGGGCTCTGGTCCGGGCGGAATCGCGAAAAAGTAGTTAAGAATATAAAGAATGTCGATCAGGTTTACTAATCCGTCCGTGTTAACATCACCGCATTTATAATCGCAGGCATCGCCGATACCATTGCTATTAAAATCGTTCTGATCGGGATTGTAGACCAGTACGCAGTTGTCGTTGATATCCGGGACGCCGTCGTTATCGTCATCGGGATCGCAGACGTCACCCTCGGAATCTTCGTCATTGTTTTCCTGTCCGGGATTGTATGCGTACGGGCAGTTATCGTCACCGTTAAGAATTCCGTCGCCGTCGATGTCACCCTCGCAGACGTCACCGATGCCGTTGGCATTGTCATCGACCTGATCCGGGTTGTACGTCGTCGGACAGTTGTCGTCGCAGTTACCCGTCTGACCGCCGGTGCAAGGGAAGTCTCCGGCGACACCGCTGCCGTCGCCGTCATCGAGAATGCCGTCATCGTCGTCATCGGGATCGCAAATATCGCCCAAGCCGTCACTGTCGGCGTCTTCCTGACCGGGATTGTATCCGAAGTGACAGTTGTCATCCACGTCGTCGATACCATCGTTATCGTCGTCGGGGTCGCATAAATCACCCTCGCCGTCCTCGTCAAAATCGAGCTGATCGACGTTGGCGACCGTCGGGCAGTTGTCGCAGGCGTTTCCGATGCCGTCATGATCGGCATCTGTCTGGGTCGGGTTATAGTTGTTCGGACAATTATCCTTATTATCAGCGACACCGTCGTTATCGGAGTCGGGGGCGTCGATCACGGTTATCGTGATGGTCTCGTCATCGGTAAGGACACCATCGGAGACCGTGAACGTAACATTTATATCACCAGCCTGAGTGAAATCAGGTCTGAATGTATATGTTGCTGTTTTATTATGATGGTCTACCAGCGTCGCATGGGGCACCGGTGGCGCCACCGAAAAAGTAAGATTATCGCTGTCGGTATCGGTTGCCGAGAGCTCTAACGTCAGTGTGTCACCCTCGGTGACCGACTGATCGCCGATAGGTGCCAGCACCGGTGGTGCCGGAGCGACGACTTCAAAACAGAAGGCATCGCCGACCCATTCGGGATCAGATGGTGGCAGCCAGAGCCAGTTGTAATCGGCATTGGGCGCATAGCCTATGGAATCGATACAGATGGTCCCACCTTCATCGCCGTGCATGCCGATCTGAAAACGCAGCTTGCGCGTGTTATCCGATGCCGGCCAGGCGGAGTTGGGCGGAATACCGGTCGTAGTGTGGTTAAATGTGTCGGGGAGGTTACCGTCCATGCCGAACAGCGTGTATGTGTTCAGCGTGGTCCAGTAGTATTCACCCGGATTAAACGACGGCAGCCAGCCGTCGCTGGGAAGGATCATGCTCGGGAAACCGTAAGTCCCTCCGCCCAGATCGATATAACTGACATTGGCCCCGGTGGGGCTGTATATGATCCAGGTGCTGCTGTAGCCGTTGACGACACCTCCGGACGAGTTTTGCATATAGATGTCGATCGTGAAGTCATCGCCCAATTTAACGATGTTGGGATTGGAACCCAGCGACGTCACTTCGGCGTCGATGAAGACGTTGGCGGCATTGGTGGTCGAGGCAAGGATGAAAATCATACAGAAAGCCACAAATGCGGACATTTTGTGGTAGTTACTCATGGCCTCCTCCTTAGAAGCGGATATTTAAAGAAATTAAGATTAGCCCTTCATTAAATAAAATATACCGGGAAACTCAAAATGTGTCAATGAATTATATCTGCACGGAAATTCGATAGTGGATTAAATTATCCAGAAAGGCCGTAATTTAAGGATTTGAGGGGCTTATGACGGCCATGATTTTTTTAAAACAATAATGTTAATACGAGCTTTCCTGTCGTGAATTTGGGATTGAAAGATAAGGACGATTCGAGCGGGATCTTTTCCCATTTGCTGAAAAGCGATCCAATTGCAAAACCTATAAACCCGCCACCGACCGTCGTCAGGGCCATAAGAGGGGCAAGGTTATCTTTATTTATATTCTCCGAATTGGGAACGTCGTCGTTTCCTTCGTCGTGCATAGTAACAAACACGGCAACAGCCGCTCCGGCTGCCGCTCCCAGCATAGCCCCGGCGCCGCCGTAATTGCCGTTAATACGATACAGTGTAGAGATTTGATTTCTGGCGATGACAACTCTGTTTATGCCATACGTATTTTCGACGATTCCTTCCATGTTTAATACGCCATCTACTCCATAATGCTCGGCGCCGCTTTTAAGCTTCACCTTGTACTTGGGCAGACAAACTTTCTCACTTCCGCCGAAGGCGTTATTGATTGATAATAGAGAGATAAATATCAAGATAGTGAATGTAATCGCTGATTTCATAGTCCCACCCTTTATGATATGTATTTATATATATCCTGTTGAGATATGATTGTCAAGGGGAGCTTGGTAGGCATAGTATGCAGTAACGACGCCAGTTTGATGGCAATTATTGGTTGCGGATTCAGTGCGCGGCTGACGCCCTCGTCTGCCGCGAGTATGATCAATCTTAAACAGTCGGATTACATGACTAATCTTTATTACAAAATCCCATTATTATGCCATCATTGACAATCGACAGACGAGGGAGTCTGTCGATCACAATATCCCTGCTCGCCAGCCCCGCAGGTAAAGAGTGTGTTCAAGACTATCACGCCGGTGACCCCACCACACAATGATTCCCATCCCCCAAATGGGAACTGAATTTGTCCAGATTTGTTCTATTTTCTGTCGTATATATAGTATTAAATCATTATCGGAGAAAGATATGCCGACGAAATCCAAAAAATCAGGTGTTCAAGAGGCAAAGTCAAACCGTTCGGGAAAGAGCTCTAAAGCCGCGAGAGGCGTCACAACCGGGCGCAAAACCGTAAACGGCAAGGGCAAACTATCAAGGCAAAGCGTCAGTTCCGGGAAGAGCAGCAAAAAGTTCAAATCCAAAAAGGACCCTATAACTGCCACCATAGATACGCTTCTGACCGAAAACCGCACATTTCGTCCACCCAATGGCTTTGCCCGCCACGCCAACGGAACCAAACAGCTTTATTCGTCAGCCAGGAAAGATTTCGTCAAGTACTGGGAAAATATCGCGTCGGAATTGGTCTGGAAAAAAAAGTGGACCACCGGTCTCAAGTGGAAAGCGCCCGACGCCCGATGGTTCGACGGCGGCAAGTTGAATATCACGGAATCGTGTTTGGACCGTCACCTCGTCAACGGCCGCAAGAACAAAGCGGCGCTGATCTGGGAAGGGGAACCGGGCGACCGCCGGACCCTGACATATTTCGAACTCCACCGCGACGTCTGCAAGTTCGCCAACGTCCTCAAAAAGCTGGGCATCAAAAAAGGCGACCGGGTCGCGATATACCTTCCGATGATTCCCGAACTGGTTATCACGACTCTGGCTTGTGCGCGAATCGGGGCGATTCATTCGGTGGTGTTTGGCGGTTTTTCTCCGGAATCGCTGCGCGACCGCATTAATGACCTCGGCGCCAAGTTGCTAATCACTGCCGACGGCGGTTACCGTCGCGGTCAGATAATCCCGCTCAAGCACGACGCTGATACCGCACTTTTGCAGTGCCCGACTATCGAAAAAGTCGTCATCGTCAAGCGCGGCGATTTCTTGCTTCGCGTCAAAGAGGGCCGCGATCACTGGTACCATCGCCACATGCAGGAAGCCGACGCCCACTGCCCGCCGACCTATGTTGATAGCGAACACCCGCTGTTTATTCTGTACACTTCCGGTACGACCGGCAAACCGAAGGGAATCGTCCACACGACCGGCGGCTATCTTACCGGAGTGTACGCGACGTCAAAATATGTCTTCGACATCCGCGACGACGACGTTTTCTGGTGCACCGCCGACATCGGCTGGGTAACCGGACATTCATACCTCGTTTACGGACCGACCGCCAACGGTGCGACACAAGTAATGTATGAAGGCGCGCCCGACTGGCCGGACCGCGACCGGTTCTGGCAGATGGTCGAGGACTTCGGCGTGACAGTGTTCTATACCGCCCCGACCGCAATCCGGGCATTCATGAAATGGGGCGTCGAATGGCCCCAAAAACACAATCTTAGTTCACTACGTCTTCTTGGCACGGTCGGTGAGCCGATCAACCCTGAAGCGTGGATCTGGTACCACGAATATATCGGCAAAGAAAAATGCCCGATTGTTGATACCTGGTGGCAGACCGAGACCGGGCATATCATGATTACGCCCCTGCCGGGTGTGACCCACACCAAGCCAGGGTCCGCTACTAAACCGTTTCCGGGAATCGAAGCCAAAATTCTCGACGACACCGGCAAGCAGGTCAAGAAGGGTGGGGGATACCTCGCGATCACGAAGCCGTGGCCGGGTATGATTCGCGGCGTCTGGCGCGACCGTAAAAGATTTGTAGAGACGTACTGGTCGAAATGGGACGGTATATATTTCCCCGGTGACGGGGCCAAAGTCGATGAAGACGGGTATTTCTGGATTCTGGGACGAGTCGACGACGTCATCAACACGGCCGGGCATCGTATTTCTACGATGGAAGTGGAGTCGGCGCTGGTCGAACACGACGCCGTGGTCGAGGCAGCCGTAGTCGGAATCCCACACGAACTAAAGGGGAAATGCCTGGCGGCGTTCGTCACGTTGGGAGGCAAATACGAATTCAACGACAAGCTGGTGGCGCGGCTCAAAGATTTCGTTGCGGAAAAAATCGGTCACATCGCCCGCCCGGAGAAAATCATCAATGCCCCCGATTTGCCCAAGACTCGCTCGGGAAAAATCATGCGGCGGCTGCTCAGAGACATTGCCACTGGCCACGTACTTGGGGACGTCACCACGCTGGCCGATCCCGACGTCTTGACAAACATCAAACGCCAGTATGAAGAAGACTAACCTCGGAGAAACGACATGAATAAAAAAGAAACGATGTTTGCTCAAACTGTCACTCCCGGCAAAAAAGGGGTGAGGGTGAACAAAGCTAAGTATGAAATAATTCAGAAATGTATTATGGAAGTGCTGGGTCGCTACGGCGAAATCGCCTTCCAGAACCTCCCGGCCAAAGTACGAACCGTGTTGGTTGAACCGTTCGACGGATCAATCGGCTGGTATACGACAACAGTCAAGCTCGATATGGAGAGACGGGGAATAATCGAGCGCATCCCGGGAGCCAAACCGCAGAGACTTCGGTTGGTGAACAAGAAGTAAGCTTAATCATATTATGTTCATTGGGAATATTATTTAAAGTAATACTTTAAACATATAATTATTCGAAAAGATTTTCCCGAAGGCCAAATTGTGATTTCTTTTTTCAGGGACTTTGTGTAAATTTGTCGTAATTGAAATATCGGATCACGATATAAAAATACCGTATGTAACTAAAAACCTTTGCTGGAGGATGAGATGAATTTACGGGGAAGAGCCTTGCTGGTGCTGGCGCTGATGGCCCTTTTGGTGTCGGTCGCGGTCGCCCAGGATGAAGGCATGATGAATGAAGAAGGCCAGATGCCGGAAATGGGTCCGCCGAAAGAACTGCAGGAGCTGGCCCCTATGGTCGGCAAATGGCATTATGCCGGGCAGTATAAAATGTCGCCCGAAGCCGACTGGGTAGCCCACGAAGCCGAAGCCTCGTTCGAGTTTGTCTGCGGCGGCGCGGCCATGCAAATGGACATGACCGGAATGATGATGGGCATGGAATTCCATGGGATGGGACTGAATACCTATGACCGTGAAACCAAGATGTGGCAGGAATCCTGGCTCGACAATTTCGGCGCCCGGTTATCGATGTATACCGGTACGTTTGAAGAAGGCAAGATAGTCATGAGCGGCGAAGATCTCATGGCCGGACAAAAGATGTACACCCGCACGACGACCTACGACATCACCGACAAGGAATTCAAATGGATGATGGAAAACTCCATGGACGGTGAAAACTGGTTTATCTCGATGAGAGGTGTGTACACCAAAGAATAGTTCTGGTTTTTATGCCAATAAGGCGGATGCCTGATTGTGGGGTCCGCCTTTTTTATTGGTTGCCGGGATGGGGCATTATGTCTTAATTTGAATTTCAGATGAAAAACAGGATTTTATTAATCGCCGCGGCCGCGCTGGCCGTCCTTTACTGGATTATTATCATATTCCGCCTGCCGGTGTTTACCATCGTCCCCGGTTATTTCTGGCATTTTATGCACTTTATGAAAAAACCGCCGGGCAGTCCATGGCTGTATATGCCGCTTACTCTAATCGCGGCCCTGGGCCTTTATCTGGTCTACAAATTCCGCGAACGCAAGGCGCCCGCAATTATCATCTTGATTTTGTTGGGATATGTCCTTCAAATCGGGACAGGCTTTCTTGACGGGCACGGCATCAATGCCTTCCGGTCCCGGCTGTTGTCTTTCGGTCACGCCGAATTTGTCAAACTGGCCAGCGCCGATCTTGACACAAAACTGATTGTCACAAATTATGAAGATATTCTGACTGATAACCCCCAAATAAAATTCGCCCATACAAAACCACCCGGGCAGCTTCTGTTTTATGTGCTGTCACAACGAATTACGGAAACTATCTCACCCTCTGCTTCATATACACCAAGGGCGGTTAAGCTCACGTTGTTTATCAGTCTGGTCTGGCCCCTTTTGGCTTTTCTGGTCATCTGGCCGATGTACTCGGTTGCCCGGGCGCTGTACGATCATCGCACGGCGCTCATGGCCGCGACGCTGTACCTGTTTGTTCCGTCGGTTATGCTGGTCATATTGCACCTCGATCAGGTGCTGTACCCATTATTGTTCATGCTGGCTATATCGATGGCTTTGAAGGCCGGTCAAAAATCAAGCTACATTTGGGCCGGGTTGTGTGGGGTTTTTGTTTATCTGGCCGCCTATGTATCGTTTTCGCTGATCGTAGCCTGGCCGGTAGCGGCAGGCCTGATGACCGCTGTCAGCAAAAGGCGCTTTTGGTGGAAGGGTATCCTACTTTCGATTGTCGGGGCGGCGGTAATGTACTGGCTGTTCTACTCCGCCTTCAATTATTCCGCCCTGACCCGGTTTGAAAACGCCATGGCTTATCACCGGGCTTGGAAGGCATGGCAGCCCGGGCTTTCAAATGCCTTCGAATTCGGAGTGTTAAACCTGATCGAGTTTTTCTGCTGGGTAGGACTTCCGATAGCAGTACTGTTTCTGGTGTCGGCCTGGGATTCGGTCAAAGATGTATTGGCAAAACGCTTTAAAAATATTCGCTGGCCGGTGATAATCTCCGTCCTGGCCTTGGGCGGAATAGCCCTTTTCGGCGAAACAAAAGGCGAAGTGGGACGTTTGTGGATTTTTATGATACCGCTTGTGTGTATTATCGCGGCTTCGGAGATAGTCCGGAGATTTTCCCGCACTTCTGACAGGACTTTTCTGTATATAGTAACGCTGCAGTTTATTACGGTAATGTTGATCAAACATTTTCAGGATTTTTGGTAAAACCGTGCTATCTGTCTTTCTCGGTGGTTCTGTAAAACAGCAGCTTTCCCCGACCGGGGATTATTGAACTCCAGTCCGAATCGTCGAATCCTATTCCGAGCACGGCCGCATTTTTAATATGTCCCCGAAATCGAGGACATAGATACCAGCCGAATTCGGACAGAGTCGGGTTGTGTCCGACCATAACGGCTGTTTTTATGTTATCCTCGAGACCGTCGAGACAGTTAAAAAATTCTCTCGAATCGACACCCTCGTAAATGACCTTTTCCTGCTCGATTTGATTGGCGGGAAAGCCCAGAATTTCCGCGAATATTCTGGCTGTTTCCAAAGCCCGGGCGGCCGGACTCGAGATTATAATATCAGGCACGATCTGAAGATCGGTCAGCTTCGACGCCATGCTGGCCGATTTCTTTCGGCCGTCATCGGTCAGTCGCCTGCCGATATCACCGGAATTTTCGTTGGTTGCCTCGGCGCTGGCGTGGCGGATCAGATAAAGTCCTAACATCGCCCTTTCGATTTCATTCGTTTTTTATTTATGTATAAAAATATCTGGCCAAAGACAATAAAATTAAAAAATTCTTGCCGAGAGTCTTGACATAGACTATTTTGGCTCCTCATTTTTCCTGAAAGGAGGAGCGCTATGAAGTCTTTATCGAAATCATTGTTTTTAATCCTGATGCTGTTCGCGGTCACATCCGTCGTCGCCGATGACGGAGCCGCCAACGACCAGCCTCCCGTAACGCGCATGGTCGTGCTGGGCGACCGGACCGGAGGGCACGTGCCGGGCATCTACGAAGAGATTTTGAAAGAAGTTAACCTGCTCAAGCCCGATATCATCGTCACCGTGGGGGACATGATCGAGGGGTATGTCGAGGATTCCGCGAAAATCATTCAACAAAAGAGGGAATACGATTCGCTGGTGTCGGATCTGACCGCCCCGCTTTTTTTTACACCCGGAAATCACGACATTTCGAACGACGTCGCGGAGGCCATATTCAAAGGCGACCGACCGCACGCGTACTATTCTTTCGATTTCAACACCGTGCATTTTATCGTCCTCGACAACAGCCGCTTCGATGATCCGTACGGCTGGCCGGAGGATCAAATCTCATGGCTAAAGCAGGATTTGCAGAACCATCAGGATGCCTCCCAGACGCTTGTATTCTTTCACAAGCCGTTCTGGAATGAGACGATTGCGCTCGGCAAGCCTGATACGCTCCACAATATTTTCAAGCAGTACGGTGTCGATGTCGTTTTCACCGGCCATTATCATGCCTATTTCTCTGGTCTGTATGATGGTATCAAATACTTATCTGTCAGCAGCAGCGGGGCCGAAACCAACCCCGGACCGACCGGCGTGCAATATCATTTCGCCTGGGTTACGCTAAACGATCCCGGCGTTGATATTGCCTTGATCGATAAAGGCGGAGTCCGCCCCTGGGATAATTTGACCACTTCCGATCGCCGGGTGGCTCGCAATATAGAATACCACGCCGTCCAAATGGCACAGCCATTTATTATAGAGTCAGATATGGAAATACCGGACAGCACGTTCGCGTTGAATATAAAGAATTTATCGTCGTCGCTAATCGACGATACCCTCTACTGGGACGTCCCGCCTGCGTGGAGCATTCAACCGCAAAAGCAGCCTGTACATCTCGACTCGGGTCAGGCGCAAACCTATGTCTTCCATGCGGCCAATAGCGGTAATATTTACCCCCTGCCGCAAATCGCAATAGATATGCCGTTT
>CAZMWI010000015.1:0-21837 GCA_964569945.1 uncultured Ignavibacteriaceae bacterium | reverse complement strand
ACCGATCGCGACGGCGCGATTTACGGCGAGGATTGCGTCGGTTATTTCATACAGCCCGATCCCGATACGATGGTGGCATATCAGATCTATTTCAATCCTCTGGGAACCTGTTACGATTCGAAAATCACGGTCGATTCCGACGGCTATGCCAACGGCGATACCAAATGGGACGGAAAATACAAAGTAAAGACGACCCGGGGCGACGGATTTTGGTCTTTTGAAGCCAGCATTCCTCTGAAGCAGTTTGGTGCCATCGCTCAAAAGGGTGGGACCATGAATCTTAATTTCCGGCGTAAACAAAAGCGCCTGGATGCCGTCGCGGATTGGATGGAGATTGATCATCATCCCGACAGTTACGGCATTCTAAAATTGGAATAATCGATTAATAAGAAAATCTTTACAAAAGGAAAGGCCGGGTAGATCCCCGGCCTTTTTAGTTCATTCTTTGGCGTGAACGGCTTCGATTTGAATATCGATCTTGACGTCGTTGCCGGCCGTTAAACCGCCGGAATCGAGGATCTTGTTCCAGCTGACTCCATAATCCTGCCGATTAATTGTAAGACTGGCTTCGGCCCCGAACCGCAGGTTGCCCCAGGGATCGGTAATCGGACCATTGATGACAAACGGAAACGATACTTCCTTCGTCACGTCGCGTATGGTCAGGTTGCCGGTCATGACCAGTCCGTCGGCTGTTTTTTCGATTTTTGTGCTTTTAAATGTGATTTCAGGATATTTTTCGACATAGAAAAAATCCTGACTCTTAAGGTGTTTATCCCGCGTTTCGTCGTTAGTGCTAATGCTTGCCGGGTTGATTAAAACGCTCACTGTGGATTTGGTTACGTCCGAGGTATCGTACATTATCGTCGCCTCGAATTTGTCGAAAAATCCTTTAACCGTGGAAATCACCATATGTCGCACGGAGAAGTCGATTGAGGAATGGGCCGGGTCGCTGTCGTATTTAACCATATCTTTCACCGCCCCCTGCGACACGCCCATAAAGATCGGCAGTATTGCCGCCGCCCCTAAAAGAATCTTGAATATCATGACAACCTCCATTTAAATAATGTTAACAATTGTTTTCTTCGTATTCTGTATCTAAATAAAACCAGAATGCACAATAATGGTTCCGATACAGATAAATGAAAAGCAGCCCTCACCGATGTCGGGAACTCTGTATTACTTTATCCGTCAGTGTCTTATCGAAGCTGGTCGATGAGGGCGGGGTTGTTATCGATGCCGTCCTGGTAAATATCGTACGTAAAGTCCGGGTCGGTTTTATAGACGAAATTTGCGTCTTTGCGGCGGTAGACGATAACGTTATCGAACGCTTTGATCGGCTCGAATTCTCCCGGGACGTATGATCCTTCGCGGGAGACGACGTGGCTGAAATAGGCCGGGTCCCGAGGCGGTTTGTTCGCAAAATACAGCGGGACTTTTTTATGAAGATAATAATACCCGCCGGAACGAAACCAGAGTCCGGCATCGTCCAATACCCCGGCGACGCCGTCCTGTCCGGAAAGGTATATATAGACCCGCAGGCGGGGATCGTTGTAGAATATCGAGTGACTGTACACGTCGACCGGCTTGCCGGCATAGATATTTTTCTCCAGCGGGAGCTTCACGAAAGCACCGGCCGCACTGATGATAACTATCAATATAACCAGGGCCGGAGCAACGAATTTCGCGAACTTTGCATCTTTGACGGACTCCTGAATTCTTGCCATTATTATTCCACCGGCTATCAAGGTCAGCGGGATCACGATAAACACGTGGCGATAGTCAACCTCGTGAGCCTTGACCGGAACCAGAAAATGCGATAGGACAACGACAAGGCAAAGCACGACTATTTTTCCGGACTGTTTCCAGTCGATAAGCCCTACCAGCCAGATAGCCCAGAACAAAAATACTGAAGCGTAGCCGGGGAAAAGCAGGTAGTCAAGGCCAAATATATTACCGAACGAGTTTTGCATAAAGAAAGATTTATCAGCTTCATAATAGTGCAGGTAAGACACAAACGGTTTGCCCAGCGTAATTGTCTCGAACAGGCCGGTGAATACGATAGAAACAATAACAGCCAGAGCAGATGTAATCAGAAGTTTTCTGTTGCGCCAGGGCGCATACAACAAGACCGTCATTACGACCAGGGGTATTAGGTCAATCCGTAAAGCCGCACTAAGACAAATCAGCAATGTTCCCCAAAAGGCGCGTCGCGCCGTGCGTTCATGTACGTACAGCGCAAGGCCGACCACAAAAAACAGCGCGGCCCAGACTTCGCTTAACGGACGGACCGCGAAATATATCATTTCATACCATACCGCCGTAATTAACGCCGCCCAAAGCCCGGCTTTGGGCGATTTCGGCCGCGCGCCGATATTAAATGCCGCAAGCACGAAGATCAGGGACATGATGCTCATGATGACACGCACGGCGGGAACATAAATATCCGGCCGGTCGATACCCAGCCATTTGAACGGAAACAGGAACAGACTCATGACGCCGGGCACCATCCACGAACGCGCCGCAAAGCGGTATTCCCAGGGGATAAAGCCGTAGCCGAACACCAGCCGGTGCGCCTGCTCCATTATCTGGAAATTTTCATCGGGGTGATTGAAGCTGTCGGATACAAAGGCCATCACCAGCCGAAGCACCAGCGCGGCGAGAATGATGGCTAACAGAGTGTTTTTCTGTCCGCCTGTCAGGCTTTGCCAGATCGATTTAGGTGCGGACAATTTCCTTGTCGCCATTACAGCAGAGCCCTTTCCCGACGCGTTAGAATCGCATCAGGCCCTTTATGGTTTGATATATGTACCTGATTTTCAGAACCCGGTCTCTTTTTTCACCGTGTGCGCTTTCGATGCGAATCTTGGCGAAATTGCCGTCGGCCGTCTTGACCAGATAGCTTTCCCCGACACTGACCGGAATGCGGTCAACCGGCTGAATATCATCGAAGTTCAGGTCAGGATATTGATAGATATCGCTTGTCTTGCCGAGCGAATAAAATCCCGATTGCCTGATAAACCCGTTAAGCCTATGCGGCGACGCCAGAAAATCCATGCCGTCGGATATGTAAAAGTACAGGTCGTTTTTATCGCCGTCGGAAGCGGCGGCTGAATCCTCGGCGAAAGAAAAGCCGTCGTCGTGACCGGTATAACGATAGGTCAGGTCAAATTCACCTTCTGGTCGGCAGATAATTTCGACTTCGTTCGAGGCGGAGGACATGGCACCGTCGGTATAGACGGTCCTCACCGAGATATAATAAGTCTTTCCGTTTTCGGTACCGTTTATGGTCATCGTTTCAAAACCATTTTCAGGTTCGGCGTCACCGGGGTACGGGGCCGAATTGTACGGTTCATAACGCGACGGAAGCTTTTTGTTGCGGTACTTGTCCAGTGGCGTATCCGACAGATATATATTGTACCCGGCCACCTTGACGCTGTCCGGGCAGGGCGTAATCCATTTAAGGGCCGCCGACCGGTTGCCCGGCTGCACCGTCAATTTACCGGGGGCACAGGCGTTGTAGAAAGCTTCTTCGCCCGTTTTGGGCGGGCCGCATTGGGTTAACAAGGCTGAGAGTATTATAAGAACCGCTAATTTTTTCATACGATAATAAGCTCCATTTGTCGTGGACATAGAAATCTCCCGCCTTCCTCGGTGACAGCCAGGTCCTCTTCGAGGCCAACATATCCGATGCCGGCGAGCTCGATTCCGAATTCGACCGTGAAGACGTTGTTTTTTTCGAGGGGTATCGACGTCGTCTTGCCGTAGCGCTCCCATTTCGGTCCGACAACTGCGGCACCATCGTGCACCGAGCGCCCGATCTGATGCCCCAGCGCGTGCTCGTACACCGGATAACCGCGCTCCTGCAGCCGCTGACGTGCGACGGCGTCGATTTCGTGACCGATGGCACCGGGGACGTACAATTTAGCGACTTCGGTGATAATATCGCGGACGGTATTGAAAGCGTCGATAAGTTCAGAAGGAGCGCCGCTTTCGCTCGGACGGCGATAGTACACCAGCCGCTGAATATCGGAACAGTATTCGTGCAGCCGTGCACCCATGTCGATATGCAGCAGATCACCGGGGGCCAGCTTGGCCGTGCCGGGAGTGCCGTGACCGGCGTCGGACTTATCGGCGGCATTTACCAGTATTTCGAACGATTTCCCGGCTCCGAGGCGGGCAATATGCTTTTCGATAGTTTCAGCGATTTCGATTTCGGTCAGGCCAATTTCGATGTCGTCGAGAGCGTTGAACCAGGCGTTATTGGCCAGAATCGCCGCCGACGTGATCCGGTCGATCTCTTCATCGAGCTTGCGCCCGCGCAGAAGCGATACCAGATTTTCGGATGATACAAACCGTTCAGACAATGACGTACCCTTGAGATATTCACACAAAAGGTTGTACATCCCGTGCGAAAGCCCGTCGGCCGAAGGATCGTCGTTCGAATAATTTATAGCAATCTTTCGCGGATTGAGTTTCTCAAGATATTCTTTAATTTGCGCTCCACAGTCCTGCACGTACGGCATGACGTACTTGAAGCGTTGCGACTTTTCGAAATCCGAGGCGTCGTAGCTGCCAATCATGGCGGTCGTGTCGCCGTCGCGGCAGACAAAAAACGCCGACTGCCAGACAACCTTGTGCCCGACCACCAGTGGAAGACAGGGATCGGCCATGACGTCGCTTTCGCGGCAGAAAATCAGCCAGAGGTCCAGATCGAGTTCATTGAGTATATCCACCGCCTGCACTATTTTTTGTTTGACCAGATCCATATTTATTCTTCCGTAGTTTCAGACGATATAAGTCCTTTCTGGCGGGTAAGCTCGTCTATTTGCGTCAGATACTTCTCTAATTGATTTTTACGTGTCGTGCTAATTTTATCGAATTCGTTGTGAGTGCTTTCGATTTTTTTACCCAGACCATCAAGAGCTTCTGCAAATAGCCCCCATTGTTTATTAAAATTCTTCAAAATTCCTATTATTTCATTGGCTGATTCGGCTGTTTTGAAATCCTCAATCGATTTTTTCATAATGGCAAGGATGGCGTACAAGGTCCAAGGAGAACAGACAATCACTTTAAGTTTGAGTGCGTAATCCATGAAGGAGCGATCATTTTCCATAAGAAAAGCATAACCCTGTTCATGCGGAATGAAGACAATTACGAAATCGAGGGTGCTCTGCTCAATATTTATATAATCCCTTGTAGTAACGCTCTTTATGCTCTTACGGGCGTCATTAATATATTCTTTCATATAATTATCCCGGTCGGATTGGTTGTCGCTTTCGACGTAACTGATGAAATTATTCAGAGGAAACTTGGCGTCCATATTGACTTTTTTGCCACCGGGCAAAATAAATGTAAAATCAGGGCGATTTCGACTATCCTGTATCTGTTTTTGTTGTACGAAGTCGATGTTTTCCACCATGCCGACCAGATTCAAAATATCCTCTGCAATGCGCTGCCCCCACTGCCCTCGAACACGAGTATCTGTTAGCACGCTGTTTAGATCGCCAGTCAGTTTGGTGAGGAGCTCTGTTTGCGCCGCATGATCTCTGATACGTTGGGTCAACTCGCCGAATTTTTCGACACGGTCTTTTTCTAATGTTGTTATCAGCCCCTCAACTTTGTCCATTTCAGATTTTATCTGATTAAGAGTATTATCGATCAATTCCTTTTTGTTTTCTAACGCTTGGACATTTTCCCTTGATTTTTCTTTCAGCTTATCCTCAGCCAAGGTCAAGAATTGTTCAGTATTTTCTTTAAGGGCATCGCGTGATACTGATCCGAAAGACAATCCGATTTCTGACAAGACTTCAGATTTAAGTTGTACGATAAGACTTTTTAGGAATGCAAGTATCCTCGTATAAAGGAATATTACCAGTCCAATAATGACTGCCGCTACTATTAAAACTATAATTGTAAGTCCCATATCAATATCTGGTTATATCTATCCGCGTTATATTGTTAATGCTGTATCCGATGAACTGTTTGACGACGTTTGAAAACTTATCCGGCACGTCCGATACATAAAACTTGTGCGACACGTCGCCGCCTTTCAGACGAAGCAATCCCTTTTCGCTCAGGACCGACGCCGCTTCGCGGGCGGTTTCTTCGGCCGAATCGACCAGACGTACTTTATCACCCATGACGTCTCCGATGACACCCTTAAGCAGGGGATAGTGAGTGCACCCGAGCACGAGGGTGTCGATGTCGACGTCTTTCAAAGTTTTCAGATAATCTCGCGCGATCAGGTATGTCGCCTCTTTTTCGATGTACCCTTCTTCCGCCAACGGTACGAACAGGGGGCAGGCCAGCGAGAAGACTTTGACGTCGGGATTCAGATTTTGTATCGCTTTGGCGTAGCTGTCGGAGCCGATGGTCGCGACCGTCCCGATAATACCGACGCGGTTATTAGACGTGTAATTGACAGCGGCCTTGGCGCCGGGTTCGATGACGCCCAAGATGTTTATATCATACTCCCCGACAACCGTATCGAGAGCGGCGGCCGTGGCCGAGTTACAGGCGGCGATGATAAATTTGACCTGATGGTCCAGCAGGAAATTAATATCCTGCCGCGTGAAAGATATAATCGTCTCCTTGGAGCGACCGCCGTAGGGATACCTCCCGACGTCCCCGAAATAGACGATGTTTTCATCCGGGAGCTTTTTCATAATTTCAGCCGCGACTGTCAGGCCGCCGACACCGGAATCGAATATACCTATAGGCTTTTGTTTGGCATCATCGTTCATTATTGTAAACTTTCGTACTTAGCTTTGAATCGTTTTAGTCCCTCGTAAATCGACTCGGCCACTTTCTGTCTATAGCTCTTTTCATTGAGCAGGTCCTCATCCTTGCGGTTAGACAAGAAAGCCGTCTCGACCAGCACCGACGGCATATAGACGCCGTTGAGCACGACAAACCCTGCCTGGTCAATCCCGCGCGCCCGAGTTTTGTTGGACAGCGACTTCCTGAATTCCCTGTCGATCATCGACGCCAGGTCGGCCGATTCTTCCTGGAATTCGTTTTGTATCATATCGCTTAAAATAAAACTCAGGTTGTCCTCTTCACCCGATGCCTGCGATCCGAGCTCTTCTGCGAATGAGGCGTTTTCAAGCTGCGCGGCGGCGCGAGCCTCGTCGTTCTTGGCCGGTGCCAGAAAAAACACCTGGAATCCGCGGGCCGAGCGGTTCAGCGATGCATTGGCATGAATTGAAACGTACAAATCCCCGGCGGCCTCGTTGGCGATACGGGTCCGTTCCTCCAGCGAGATATATTTATCGCCGGACCGGGTCAGAACCGCCTCGAATATTTTGTCATCGCGTATAAGTTTGGCTAAACGCTTGGCAATATCAAGGACAATTTTCTTTTCTTTTGTTTTATCGAGCCCGATAGCTCCATAGTCGTTCCCGCCGTGCCCGGCGTCGATTATGATTTTGTCGATTTTATGATCGGGACCGACCTTACCGATACCATGGCTGGCAATCGGGGCGGCGGTTGAATCGAGAAGCGAAATCTGTATGCGAACCGGATTTTGGGCCAGACGATTGTTGTATTTTTGAATCGGGCGCTTGAAGCGCAAAGATATCTGCGCCGAGGACTTGAACTGGAAGACGTTCATATCTCTCAGGAAATTTCGGTCGCGTCTCAATAATAGCTGCCGCCGGTTGACCGTGGCATCGGGGATGGTGATATTCAGCCAGTTGCCTTCGGATTCATAGATCTCATAATCGGTCGGTTTGGACAAAAATAATTCAACCAGAATTCCGTTGGCTTTGGCCGAGACGGCCAGATCGGTTACCGTGAAAAATTCCGAGTCAACCCGTATGGATTTTCTGTCCCGCTCCCAGGTTACCCGCTCGGTCCGGATATTATCGAGAATCGGTATAAAAGTCTGGCAGGGAAGATATATCTGCCCTTTGATCAGCAACGCCGGGTAAGTCATATTGAGGACGGAGTCATCGGTGTTGATATAGGGCGAATCGGCGAAAAACTTGATTTTGTGTCCCTGCACGTCATACTGCGCCGAAAGACCGACAATGTCCCATGAAATATGATCGCCCAGGACCGAGGACAACTCCGACATCGAGAAATAATCGATATCACCTTCCTTGTAGTACCCGATTTTTTCTTTGCCGCCCGAAATTAAAAGGTCGATATCGTCAGATTTAGCGGGTATCGCCGCCGCCAGCAATAGAAGTACAAGCAATAACTTATTTAAGACTTTCGTTTTCATAGACTCTTTTTCTGAGCCCTCTGCATGGCCCGGTCGGCCTCTTTCTTGGCGATGATTTCCCTCTTGTCATACTTTTTACGTCCCCGCGCGACAGCCAGTTCGATTTTTACATAGGGCCCCTTAAAATAAATCCTGAGAGGAACCAGCGTAAAACCTCTCTCAGCCGTGGCCCCGAACAGCTTGCGTATCTCCCGCTTGTGTAAAAGGAGCTTTCGCGGTCGGGTCGGTTCATGGTTGGCCTGCGATGACTGCTCGAACTGCGAGATGTGCAGGTTGTGCAATATGACTTCACCGTTTTCGACGGTGGCATAGCTGTCGGAAATATTCACTTTGCCCGCCCGAAGAGATTTAACTTCCGTGCCGACCAGCGAAATGCCGACTTCGCGCTTGTCGATTATTTCAAAATCGCGAAAAGCTTTGCGATTGGTGACAATAACCTTGATTTTAGCTTCATTTTCCGACATGCAGGCTAATATATCGGGGGGGCATAATCGTTGCAATTGTTTTATTATCTTTATATGTTACAGGTGCTGAAAGGGGAAGTTATGAAAGTCGCATTATATCAATTTAATCCGTCGTTCGGAAAAATCGAAGAGAACGTTTCAACTGTAATTGAAGCAGTCGAAAAAGAAGACTTCGACCTGCTGGTTCTGCCGGAATTTTTCGCGACGGGATATCAGTTCAAAAGCGTCGATGAAGCCCATTCGCTGGCCGACCGCGCGGGTAAAGGCCTGACATTTGACAAAATGAGCGAGCTGGCCCGAAAAAAGAAGGCTTTAATCGTCTACGGTTTTCCGGAGCTGGGCGAGAATGGCAGGCTGTACAATTCCGCTATGGCCGTCACGCCCGACGGCAACAATCATCTGTATCGTAAAATCCATCTGTTCGATACGGAGAAGGCATTTTTCGAACCGGGCGACACCGGATTTGTCGTCTTCGATCACAACGGCGCCCGGATCGGCCTGATGATCTGTTTCGACTGGCGCTTCCCGGAGGCGGCGCGTAAGCTGACCCTTATGGGTGCGCAGGTCATCTGTCACCCGTCGAACCTGGTCATGCCTCACTGCCCGGATGCCATGATCACCCGGGCTTTGGAAAATAACGTCTTTACGATTACCGCCAACCGTATTGGAATAGAAAACCGGACCGATGCGGCGCTGGTCTTTATCGGGCGTTCGAGGATTATCGGTCCCGACGGCCAAGTGCTGGCCGAGTTGGGCGCCGAGGAAACCGCCATTGCCTCCTGCGAAATAGACCCCGCTCTTGCCGATCAAAAAAGTATTACACCGCGCAATAACCTGCTCGAAGACCGCCGCCCGGAATTTTATTAAGGCTTTGTGGTTTATGAACTTAAAGGGTGGCAGGGACGGGCGGCTTATAATCGCTGCTTTTGCCATTATTTTTGCTTAATAATTTCATATTGCCTGCCGATAAAAAGATTAAAGATTAATGCCCGGTAAATAACGGAGATATTAATTGGCAGTAGGGCAAAAAACCAAAGTAACGAAGATTCTCGTCGTCGACGACGAGCCCCAGATAACCGAGATTGTCGAGGCCTTTCTCGTCAATGCCGGTCATGAAGTGCATATTTCCAACGACGGCAAGAAGGCGATTCAAAAGGCCAAAGAAGTTCGTCCCGATATCATTTTGCTGGACATTATGATGCCGGGGACCGACGGCTACAGCATTTGTAACGAAATAAAAAATGATCCGGGGCTGGCCAACGTGCCGGTGGTCTTCCTGACCGGTAAGGACATGAACGAAGACATGGGCCGCTCTTTCAAGGTTGGCGGCGATATGTTCATCAAAAAGCCCTTTTCGTGCGAACGCCTTCTTGAAATCGTCAATATTATTCTGTTATCAACATCGCGCCATTGAACCTTCGGCAATTTTTTTTGTTGAAAATATTGTGCAGCGCACTATATTGTGTACAAGGAATAGAGATTAATATAAAGGCCGCGAATGAAACTGATAAAAAGATATAAGAACCGTCGGCTGTACGATACCGAGGATAAGCGCTATATTACGCATTCCGAGCTTATCGCGATTATCGACAGCGACGTTTCGTTCAAGGTGGTCGACTCGGTGACAGGCTACGATATAACCCCGGCCGTCCTGGCCCAGGTTATCGCCGGTGAGGTCAACCATTGGCAGGATTTAAATAAAGCAAAAGACGTATTGATGAACGCAATAACTTCAGGAGGAAAAAAGTCAATGTCGATTCTGAAGAACACATACCTGGCGTCGGTAGGGGTTTATAACCTTACCAGGAAAAAGGCCGAAGAAGTGATCGATTCCCTGATCAAGGCGGGCGAGATTTCTCAGTCGCAGCGCAAAGACGCCGTCATGGAGCTTCTGGAAAAGGCCGAAAAGCAGACCGGTGCCTTCACCGATAAGGTCAAGAAAGAAACCGGCAATATCCAGAAGGAAGTCGCGAAGGTGATCGATAAGCTCCGCCTGGCCAGCAAGAAAGACATCGATACCCTCAACAAGAAGCTGGACAAACTCAATCAGGCCATCGAGAAGATGAACAAGTAGCTCCTCTCGGCCGACACAACTCTTTTAAAAACGGTCCCGATTATTCGGGGCCGTATTTTTGTGCTCCGGATTAGACCCCGGAAAGCCCTTGATAATTTCAAAATTCTGATTAATTTGGGCGGGTGGAACCAATCAACCTGTTTGGAAATACCGTCTCCGATCTTGAAAACGTTATGCTCGAAATCGGGGAAAAGCCGTACCGCGCCCGTCAGCTGTTTAAATGGTTTTATAAACTCGGCGAAAACGAATTCGAGCGCATGACCGATCTTTCGCGCGATCTGCGCCAAAGGCTCAGCGGACGATTTTCGTTTATCGGGATGACCCCGGAAGAAACCGTCGTTTCATCCGACGGCTCTGAAAAATTCCTGTACCGGTTGGGTGACGGGGCTTTGATCGAATCGGTCCTGCTCAAAGACGGCGACAAACGGACAGTATGCGTGTCCAGCCAGGCCGGATGCCCGCTCGGCTGCACTTTCTGCGCCACCGGGAGGATGGGTTTCAAGCGTAACTTGTCGACGGCTGAGATCGTCGGGCAGTTGATTTATCTGCGCCGACGCGACGGTGAAAACGCTTTCGGAAATATCGTCTTCATGGGTATGGGCGAACCGCTTTTGAATTTTGACAATCTCGTGCGGACGGTGGAAATTATCTCGTCGGGCATTGGTTTGTCGATTTCTGCGCGTAAGGTGACGGTATCGACGGTCGGCATTGTCCCCGAGATTATCCGCCTGGCCGATACCCGGCTGAAAGTCAACTTGGCTATATCTCTCCACGCCGCCAACGATGCCAAACGACGCAAAATTATCCCTGTGGCGAAAAAATACCCGCTGGACAAACTGACCGAGGCGGCCCGGTATTTTGCGAAAGTCAGGAAAAATCGCATTACTTTCGAGTATGTTTTGATCGGGGATTTTAACGATTCCGATGAAGATATTAAGGAACTGTCACGTCTGGTCGGTGGTATCCCTTGTAAAATAAATATTCTAAGCTATAACCCGGTCGAGGGTCTGCCATACCGCCGACCGACCGAGGATGAAATTGACCGATTTGCACAGAAATTATATCCGCACGCTCCGGCGGTCACGGTTCGCAAAAGCCGTGGGCTGGATATTGACGGTGCCTGCGGACAGTTGGCTGGAAAATATAAAAATTAGTCATAAGGAGTCTTATCATGTTTAAAACCGGTCGGATTATGATTCTTTTCGTTCTGGCGGTAATGTTTTCAATGTCAGCCTGGGCGGCCGACATTGATATCTCGGATGCGGCCGTATCCAAAATGGCGTGGGGAAACAGGACCGTTTCCTTCATCGCCAAGAATAATACCGGAGATTTAAAATACCTGACGACAATCGTAATCCTGAAATATTCAGGCGGGACGTTGTCTCCGTGGAGGATGAATCAAAGGTCTGCGATTCTCGAACCCGAAGAGTCGGCCAAAGAGGAAATTCCGATTGGAGTCCCGGCCAACTATGGAATCTGTAATATCAACGTCTCCGTCTATTCGGTCGTAGATACGCTCGACCGGGTTATGGAATCTCAGAAGATATATTCCAAAGATTTCAGTCATTCGTTTCTCATGCCGGCGAGTTTGAGTGCAGCTTTGAACGGCGAGTTAATGGTGCCCGATTATGTCGATAAGACGGCCGTCTTTGACAACGATTTCGGCCGCATATTGACTTATTTACTGTCTCAGGGTAAGAGCGTCGATGAGATCGCCCAGATTGCCGGGACCGATGATGATTTCGTGCGTTCGGAGATCGATACGCTGGTTGCTTACGGATATGCCAGGTTGGTCAATGAACAGCCCGTCCTTACGTTCAACGTCATCACTGACAGTCGCGTCAAAAAGCTGGAACCGGCCATAGATAAGACCGTAGACGGACTTGTCGGCGTAATTGAGAATAATATGCCGCTTTATGACAGCACGGTAAAAGCCATGATAGCGGAGGGGGAAATTACCGGTCAGGCGAACAATATTCTCGATCCGGGATCGATTTTGCATCATAAGCATCCGGTCATTCTGTGCCTGTACCTGTGGAATGTGCTCGGTCGCGAATTCGTCAATAACGGGAACTCATTTAATATTTTCGAGTCGTCCGATCCGTGCAACGCCTATATGGCGGACTTCATGTATCTTGTCAGCGGTTCGCCGGAAAACACAAGCCCGGGCTTTTATTATTTTATTCCCGGCAAAGGCATATACCAGTTGCATTGCGGCCTCAGCAAAATGCCGATTTTATGCAATCAGAATTACCGGGAGACTTTTCTCCAGCATAAAAGGGTTGACTGGTCATTCGTGCGCGACAGCTCCGCGATTTTTTATACGTACACCGATGAAAAGGTACAGAAGCCGGTTTCCATGCTGATGGACGGAGCGATACCATACGTCGACAACCTCAAGAAGGCCGTCGAGAAGGAATTCAGCAGCAATGATGAGGGCCGTTATTTGCGCGGCGTTAAATACTGGTGCTGGAACCTGGTCGTCGAAAAAGTCATGAAAAGAATCGAGGCGGACGGCGTCGCGGAACCGGAAGGCTTTGGATTCTATTCGCTCCAGAAAGCGTTGAACCAATGAAAAAATACGCTTATTCAATGGTCGGCTTGACGCTGACCGTGATGTTTATCGCGTGCTCAGGCAAAAATCCTCCGAGGGATGAAATCCCGGTTATCAAAGACACGCTGGCGGAGTTTCAGGAAGCCCTTTATGACAAGAACCCGGTCAAAATAGATTCTTTATTGTCATCCGATGCCGCGCAGAACAATCTCGACGCCAACGGGATTATAAGTGCCATTTACGGCGGTGGTGACAGCTTTTATTCGTTCGGACAGAGAGAATTTTTCTATACCAGGGACAGGGCGGTCGTAAAATGTACCGTGATGGCCACCCAGGATGATAAGGGGAGGCCGCTCGAAATAACTCTCGGCAAAGAAAAAGACCGTTGGCTGATTCGCAGTCTCGAATTTAAGTAAAAAAAACGCCCCGACTCAGGTCGGGGCGTCCCAGTTCTTATTCGATCAGATTAATCAGTTCCTTCATCGGGCTTTTGACCGGTCGTCCCTTTGGTTGTAAGCTTGGCGCTGTAATCTTCAGGGTTTTCCAGCAACTTTACGGCTTTCTGAACCGACGGGTCAGTCTTGAGAATAATCTGTTCGTAGACGGCACGCTGTCCGCCGAGATTCGCGACTAGTTCGCGCTTGATTGATTTGGCAATATAATCCCGTGACTTCGTAAAATCCGTCTCTTTCTCCTTTTCAATCTGACCTTCCAGATCGCTAATGTACTTATTGAAAAGCGGACCCTTGTCTTCTTCGTCGACTACTTTCTTCATATTGTCGAGAGAAACTTCCATCGCCGTTTTATATGTGAAGTCCTTATCCTTGATGAACTTCTTGAACTCACTTATCATATCGTCGGTAACTTCAAAATTGAGGCCAAGGTTGGGGTGTTCGGCCACATAAGCCACGGCAAAGTCGAAGAACAGCGACTGGCGCTCGAGATTTATCTCAATCGGCGTCAGATAGGGCGGAGGGTCGAGTTCGACGTCGGGTGTGATGCCGCCGC
The DNA here is from genome assembly GCA_964569945.1 of uncultured Ignavibacteriaceae bacterium. Taxonomy (GTDB): domain Bacteria; phylum Zixibacteria; class MSB-5A5; order GN15; family PGXB01; genus CALAMC01. Next base: position 7,510 of record CAZMWI010000015.1, on the reverse strand, counting down.
CGCCGTAAACGACGCGTCCACCATTAGTATAGTAAATTTCCTTTTCGTCCGTTTTGAGAGTATCGGTGGAAAGGCTGTCGCTTTGCAGAGAATCGGACATCGCTGCCATTTCGTCGGGATTGTGGCCCGGTTTGTTCTGGCGCTCGGGGCGCTGGATGCAGCGGCCCGAAGGAATATAATATTTTGCCGTAGTCAGCTTCAGGTTGACATCGTCGCCGTCGCCGATAGGAAATATCTGCTGCACCAGACCTTTGCCGTACGTCGGCTGACCCATAATGACGGCCCGGTCCCAATCCTGCAGGCAGCCGGAGACGATTTCCGAGGCCGACGCTGTGCCTTCATCCACGAGGACAACCATCGGTTTGTCCGGGAAAAGGGGCAGACGGCGGGAATAGTGACGGATTTCGGAATTGGGGTCCTGACCTTTTGTATAAACAACCAGTTTGCCTTCTTCAATGAACAGCTCGGCCGTTTCCACTGCCTGTTGCAGCAGCCCGCCGCCGTTGGAACGGAGGTCGAGTATAATGCTGCCGACGTTTTCCTTCTTGAGGCTGTCAACTGCTTCGCGAAGTTCGGCGCTGGTTTCTTCGGCAAATCGCGATAGACGGATATATCCGACGTCGGAATTATCGACGACACCGTAAAAATTGACGGATTTGAGCTCGATGACAGCGCGTTCGATGCTAAAATCGAGCAGGTCGGGAATGCCCTGGCGTTTGATCGAAATATTAATCGACGTGCCGGCCTGTCCGCGCATCAAGTGCGATGCATCGCTGGTGGTCATATCGTACGTGGACTGTCCTTCGATTTTCTCGATAACGTCGCCCGAACGGAGCCCCTTCTTATAGGCAGGCGAGCCTTCAAACGGCGTCACGACTATAATATAATGATCGCGGGCGTCGATTTCGATTCCGAGACCTTCGTACTTACCGCTCGTCGATTCCATAAGTCGATCGTACGACTGCTTTTCCATCAGGACCGAAAAACGATCCAACTGGTCCAGCATGCCGCGTATCCCGGCGTTGATGAGCTCGCGGGTATCGACGTCTTCCATATAGCGGTTCTTAATATCGTACACCGCCTGATTGAATTTCTTGATTTCCTTGAAAAATGTCTCTTTGGAATCTTCCTCTTTAACCGCTCCGGCCTCTTCCGACTCCGGCGTCACGTTAATATTAGTCGTACCGCTCAAGTAAACAGGGTTGGTTTGCGGAGGCGGAGTCGCTTCACCGGAACCGACAACCCAAATCAATCCCAGCAAAAACGTGGTTAGGGCCAGTATAGTAAGTGTGAACTTCTTCAAGTTATTACCTCCAATGCAATAAACCCGGCTGACGATCATCCGCACTTCTATGAGGGTTCGAAGGGTTGAAGCCAACTTTAGGGTTGTTATATTTTACTAATTTAACGCACATATCTATTTTAACGTTTCATTTATTTTTCCGCAATACGTAAACAGCATGAAGTCTGCCAAGCCGGTTTGTACGAGATCGGTTTCATCCGGTATAAATACGGACAGCGCATTGTCGCCTTAGAGCCTATTCCCCTGCATGGTTTATCCCTTGTCCCGCAAGGAATTATTGACATGATTAAATAGAGCCGCTTATTCGGTTTCTGAAAATAGTGGATCAAAAGGGTTGTTTTTTATGAATTACATGCTTTTTTGTTCTGATAATATACAGCCTTGGGAATTTTTAATATCGGGGATACATGGCTCGCGACCGCGATAAATTTGCAAATGTGTGCAACATAATATTCGATCTCGACGGCACCCTGATTGATTCCTCGGCGGGGATCATAGCCGCCGCCAATGGGGCTTTCGAGCAGTTGGGGCTGCCCGCCCGGACCCCGGAAGAGATCAGGAAATTTATAGGGTTTCCGCATGAATATCTCTATGGCGATTGTCCGGCGGATGATTTTGAAGATTTTAAAAGGATTTTTCGGCAAATCGGTAACGAGGTTATTGTTAATGCTGCCAGACCGTTCGATGGAGTCGAAATGACTATGGGCCTGCTGGCGGCCAACGGCCACAAACTGGCCCTCGCGACCAGCAAGTGCCGGCGGCATCTTGAAAGCATTATATCGCGCCTCGGATGGGAGAACTATTTCGCTGCCATCTCCGGCGGTGATGACGTCTCGAAAATAAAGCCTGATCCGGAGCAAATTGATTTCATATTGAACGCGCTTGGCGCTAACAGGGAACAGACAGTCATGGTGGGCGATACGGTTAATGATTTTCAAGCCGCCCGGGCAGCAGGCATCCTTGTCATCGGAATCAAGTCACCCTTTAACAATGATGATGGATTAATCGAATCCGAGCCTGATCTTCTACTGGATACTTTCTGCCAGTTGACGGAGTACCTAATATAGTATATCTATAAGCGTCAGAATATCGGTGAGCGATATATTATTATCAGAGTCAGCGTCGCCGTTTTCAACGGTCAGGGGAGCCGGGCCCGACTCGTACAAATAATCGATCATGCCCAAAATATCGAGCAGGTTTAGATTCCCGGAATTGTCGAAATCGCCGCGAAGGACCGTCCTTATGACGGCCTGCCCGGATGAGTGAGACGGCTTATACATGTACTTGTTATTGGCCAATTCGAGATTATATCCACCCACCGGGATTATTGTGATTTGATCGAATGTCCCCGATTCGGCCAGCGAATCGGTCGAAAAATAAAGCCTGAAAACTTCGCCCGTCCCGGCGGTAATCAGATTGTCCTGGTTATTCGCCACCGTCTCGAAAGCAATTTGACCGGCTCCGTCGTCTCGAAACAACTCTGAGATCTGGCTTACTCCCGCCGTTCGACTTCCCAGCCTAACCGAATCCAGGTGGTTCAGGGCATTTTCCTGAAAGGTCAGGGGAATGGTGATCCTGTTCAGATCAATGAAGTTGGTCAGGCCGATTGAAACAGCCAGCTCGTGTCCGGCATACGCCGAATCCGATGTAATCAGCACCGTATCCGCGACAATATTTATCAGACCCGGCTTGTTACGCACCAGTGTGCCTTCGACAGATTGTATTACCAACGAGACGTCGTACATTCCGGGAGCCGCGTAATAATGCACGGGGTTTACGTCGGTAGATGAATCACCATCACCGAAATACCAAATCCGGCTCGAGGGGGTTACCGACGAGCTGTCGGTGAACTGCACGGTCAGGCTGCCGACGCCCAACGCCGTATCAACCGTAAAATTGGCGCCCCAATTGTACGCTTTCAGGGCATCAATTATGCCCCAGCCGTATGTATTGTCCGGGCTCGCGGCGTTGTCGGCCGTCTGCATAAGGGCATCGCGAAGCATGTATGGCGTATATTCCGGATGGGCCGAAAGCAACTGGGCCGCAATCCCCGCTACCAGCGGACAGGAAAAGGATGTTCCGCTGCCGGTAGTATAAGCGTTAACAGCCGCATAATTGGCCAGAGCACACGAAACCCCCTGGGCACAAACTTCAGGCTTGATACGACCGTCATAGGTCGGTCCCCGCGATGAAAACGATGCAATCGTGCGGTCGGGCTGCACCGCTCCGACGGCCAGGATATTAAAGGCATCGGCCGGGGTGTTGATAGTCCCGACGCCGCCGCCATTATTGCCAGCCGAATTACAAACCAATATGCCCAGTCCCGCGGCGGTGTTGGCCGCCAGCGTTATAGGAGCAGTCGTGCCGTTAAGGTCTGCGTAGGTATACCAATCGATATACCCGAGCGACGATGACACAACATCCACGCCGAGAGAATCAGCCCATTCTAATGCGGCGATCCAGTTGTCTTCCTCGACCGGAGTTTCACTGGTGATGTCTTCGGTCTTGGCCAGAAGGAACGTCGCGCCATAGGCGGGGCCGATCACATGGCCGGGGGCGTCGCCGCCCAAAGCGGACCATGTTTTGGTGCCGTGGCTTTGCTGCCCGACAACATCGCTGCCTTCGTTCTGTGTGTTACTGTCGTTATTTATGAAATCGTACTCGGCCAACAATCGACCATCGGCAATAGCCTGGGCAAAAGCTTCGTGATCTTTGAAAAAGCCGGTATCGAAGATCGCCACGACCACACTCTGGCCGTTGAAACCCATCTGATGCAGGGCCGGGGCATTGATCATACTCATCTGGCCCAGCGATGCACCATAATTAAGAGCATCGGATTGAGCCTTTATCGGGGGGAGTCTTAATTGTTCTTCAGACGGCGCGATAGGCTTTTCCATTTTGAATCCGGCTACCGGTCGAATCTCCGCCACGAACGGCAGAGCGGCAATACGGTCTAAAAGACTTGCGTCGATCTCAAAACTCGCGGCATTGAGCCATTTTGATGCTCTGCGAAATTTGCCCCCGAGATTTTTTATGGCCGTTATATAATTATCGGAAATGGGAACGTCGGCGAATACGATGCCGTCCAGATTCATCTTGGCCCGCCGTTTCTTCGACCTATCGGTCAATGTCAGAGAGTTGGCGACCCGTCGAAACCCGCTGTTATCAGTGAATCCTTTATCCGTGAAGAATGCCCATATTTTTATACGGGCCTGCGGGGTAGATGAGGCTTTCTCCGCCAGGGCGGGGAAAATTTTATCAGGCTGCACAGGGCGGACAAACGCCGAGGCTTTAAAATTGGGGCCGGCCTCTGCGGCTGCATTTAGACCCAGCAGTAATATTAAGGCAACGCAATATCTAAGTATTCTCATATTATTCCGGCTTATATTTATGGCGGCGGGTTTATTTCTTAAATTAAACTGTCTACACTTATGTTCCATCATAAATGGGTTTATTTCAAGATATATGGGACAAATCCTATATATCCGCTAAAATCTATACGAAAAATCTTGGCCGGCAAACAATGCAATCTCTTTAATGACGTTCTAAGTCCTTGTCAAATAACCGGCTAATTTAACTGCAATCGCGGCTTATGTTTTTCCAGTAATCGGCATTAGTTATGCAAATATCAAGGACAGACAATAAACTTAAATCGGGTATAATATTATGAAGAAGAAATTGCAGTCTCAGATCGGTGTCACGTTAATAGAGATAATGACGACGGTCGTAATAGTCGGAATACTGGCCGCCATGGCCACTCCTTTCTTCGAGCGAGGCATCGAACAGGTTCGTTTCCGCAGTCAGGCCAAAAATATTACGTCAATGCTGAGGACAGCGCGGTCGATGGCTATCTCGGAAAAAATCCCTTACGGGGTGAATTTCGATTTCTCAAGAGGGCTGATTGTCATGTTCAAGGATTCGATCAATCCTGGCGCTTCTCAGTACGATGCCGGGGCCGATCCGATTGTCGACGTTGACAGCGTGGAAGTCAATTATGCCGGAAGCTATACTTCGTTTACGAGTTCGTCGGTGGTATTCCAGCCGAACGGGACAGCTTCCGAAACGGGCGACGTGGAAATTCGCTACTCTTCGCAAAAATCTTATAAGACGGGGCAGATCAACGTGTTAGCCTCGACGGGCCGGTGCAAGATTATGTATATCAATCAGGATGGAACCACATCGGTGGACAATCCCCAAGGCTAACAAGGCGTTAGACTCTTAGAATTGGGTCTCCCTCTTTCTCATCCTCCGGTAAGCCCCCGCCTTTCGGCGGGGGTTTTTTATTGGAAAATGACTATTTAGAGTAAAAAAAAAGATCACTTCAGCCGATAAAAAAAGCAAATAGGCCTTAACCCGAAATTAAACCAGGTACATCTGATTGGGCCATACTGATTGATGTTAATTTTATGAAATAGATGACGATAGAATAATAAGATTGAACAAAAAAGTTTCACTAAAGAGACGCAAATATGCTACTTACCAAAAGGAACAAAACCGCAGTCGGTCTGGATGTCGGCGCTAATTCAATCAAGCTGGTCAAACTTGATCGCCTCAAAGATGGTTTTGCGGTCTCGGCAATGGGTATGAGGGAACTTCCGCCCGAGGCCATCATAGCCGACGAGATCAAAGATCGCGAAGCCGTTATTTTTAACATCCAGTCTTTGATTGACGAAGTTGACCCGAAGATCAGGGATGTAGTGGTTTCAATATCCGGGTATGGTGTTATTACCGATAAATTCACGATCGACAAGAAAACCGGCTCCGAAGCAGAGCAGGCTATTTTGTTCGAAGCGGAGCAGCGCTCCCCGTTCGATGTCGAAGACGTGACGATGCACCATCACGTAATCCGGGTTGACGAAGAAACCAAGAAGCAGGAGATTCTCCTCGTCGCAGCCCGTAACGAATTTCTCAATTCCTTCATCGAACTGATAAGCGATGCCGGGCTTCAGCCGGCCGTGGTCGACGTCGACGCCTTTGCGGCTCTCAACGCTTACCTGTTCAATTACGATGTGGATCCGGAGCGGACGACGGTGCTTGTGAATATCGGCTACGACGTGACCAACGTGCTGTACATCCATGAGGGCTTTTATCATTCGACCCGTGACATTTCCGCCGGGACCCGCGAGATTTATAACGCCATTCAAAAAGAATTCAGGCTCAACGCCGAGCTGGCCAACAAAGCTATCAAGGGTGAGATGAAGGATTCCATCGATCAGGATATGCTCAAGGCCACGGTCGTTTCGGCTACCGAAGAATTGATTTCCGGAATGGAACTGGCCTTTTCATATTTTAAATCCCAGGCCGGTGTCGACCGGATCGACTGGATGGTTCTCTCTGGTGGCGGCGCGCTGGTGCCGTTTTTGCCGGAATACCTGCAGTCCAAGCTGAGCATACCGCTGGAAATTCTCAATCCGCTTAGAAATATAGATTTCGACCCGGAAATGTTTCAATACCTGGAACCGGAAAAGATTGCTCCTCTCCTGACCGTCCCGGTCGGATTGGCAATGAGGAAGGCAAGGTAGCGCTATGACGATGATAGAAATAAATCTGCTGCCCAAGCAGTTCAAAAAGCGCTCCGGAGGCTTCGCGATTGGCAAGCACGGCATGTATGCCGCCATCGCCGCCGTCGGCGTCCTCCTCATGATCGGAGCGATTTCATTGTACCAGATGCATCAGATCAGCGAGCTCAAGGGTCAGATGGAAATCGCCCGGGCCCGAACCATGCAGTTGCAAAAGGACATTCAACTGGTCGATGCCCTCAATGATATTAAAACCAAGATTACCGATCGTATGTCGGCTGTCGAAAAACTGGATCGCCATCGGAGCGCCTGGGTGAGTTTGCTGGAAGACCTGTCCGGTGACGTTCCGGACTTTATCTGGCTGTCGAAATTCGAAGAAGTCGCCCCGACCGCGATTGCTCCCAAAACTACGCCAAACGCTAAAAACAACAAGGCCAAAACGGACACGGCCACCGTGGCGCAGGCCAACGTCGGTTTGCCACCCACGCGTGACGTCAAGATTGAGGGATTCTCGTTTACCCTGAACGCCCTGGCCTCGTTTATGATCAAGCTGATGCGGTCGGATTATTTTGATAATGTCGATTTATAAATTGGTTCATTGAAATATTTTAATAATATTGATTTATAAATTGGTTCATCAAAAATATTTTGATAATATTGATTTACAAATTTGTTTGTCGAAATATTT
>CAZMWI010000014.1:0-34161 GCA_964569945.1 uncultured Ignavibacteriaceae bacterium | reverse complement strand
GCGATTCTAAGTTCGTGCATACGTCATCCCACCTGTACGGCTTCGGTTCGGACGGCCGGCGTTTCATTCCAGGCCGTAATATAAGATACAGCCCCCGGGCGACTGAAATACATAAAATCATAAGTGAATATTTTCACATAATATAGTATAACTTTGCAAAATTTCGGGCAAATAAAATATGAACTGCAATTACGACATAACGAGGAATAAAAAATAGAAGTTCTTTTGGGGTGGATATTCCCCAGTGCCGAGGACGAAAAACATTGATCGGACACTCGACGTTGTTTTAACCGGGCCGAGCGCATCGGAAAAGGCCCTCCATTTACTTGTGAAAAAAATAACAATTTATATCGAATTGTCAATCAAAATTACGAAGATTTTCGAAAAAAATGAGGGAAACGACGAAATTCGAAACAGACGCTGTGTTCAAGTCAAATCAGCCGAAAAACTGGCGGGCGATCAGATACGGAATTACGATATAAAGAAGCGTGTCGCGCACAAGATAATAGAGGATAACGGCCGCGACCAGCTTGAGACCGTATTTTTTAAGTAGATACCGGAAGCGTCCACCAATTCGAACCGGCAGGGATTTATCTTCCAACCCCGGCAGCGGTTCGCGCAGGTCGCGTTTGAACTGACCAAACAGCGACCGCAGGCGTTTCAATATTCCCGATTTGTCTTTGACCGCCACGGCTATTGCATCATCAGACGGCGAAGACATCGTACTTATCTATTTTCGAGGATAACAGACTTTTGCCGGTGTCATCGGAAAATTCACCGACTCGTTTGTGCCCTTCGATATATTCCGGGCTGCCGACCCAGCCCTCGAAATCGGCTTCGCTTTCCCACTGGGTCATGACGATATATTCATTGCCGCGATGCGGACGGAGGATTTCGGCGCGGATAAAGCCGGGACGAGTATCGACCGCCCCGGCGCGGGAAGCGAAAACTTCCTCGAATCTTTTGCGGTATTCATCGGGAACGGTCATGCGGTTCATTATAATTACCATAATATTCTCCCTGTATATATATATTGTCGGCCTAATTAGTCCATTATCGCGCCCGATGTCAAGATATATTGTGCGGATTTTTCGGAAATTCCCGCGTTTGACCGCTTTTTATCGTAATTCTCCTAAAAACCAAAAGGACCGGACAAATATGCCCGCTACTTTGAAAAATATAGAACAGATAAAAGACATTCGCGACAAGCTCAAGACACATTCGACGCCGGTGCGACGGCTGCCGTCGTGGATAAAGGTCTCGGCCAAATACGGACCGGAATATGCCCGCATCAAAAACATCCTGGCCCAAAACCAGCTTCACAGCGTCTGCCAGGAGGCGGCCTGCCCCAATATCCGGGAGTGTTTCGGCGAGGGGACGGCCACCTTCATGATTCTCGGCAGCAACTGCACCCGGGGCTGTCGTTTTTGCAATGTCAAGACGGCTGTGCCGCTCGGGCTGGATGCCGACGAACCTAAACGCCTGGCTAAAGTGGTCGGTGAGTTGGGTTTGAAACAGGTCGTGATTACATCGGTCACGCGCGACGACCTTCCCGACGGCGGCGCCGAAATTTTCGCCCGGACCATTCGGCAGTTGCGCATTCACGATAGAAATATCCAGGTGGAAGTCCTAATCCCCGACCTGCTGGGTAATCTCGACGCGGTCGATGTCATTCTCGATGCCCAACCCGACGTCTTCGCGCACAACGTCGAAACCGTGCGGAGGTTGTACCGCAGAGTGAGACCGGGAGCCGAACTCAAACGCTCGCTGGACATTCTGGCTCGGGCCGACCGCTACCGCCCGCGCCCGGTGGTCAAAACCGGCTTCATGGTCGGACTGGGCGAGACGATTGATGAAATCACCGAGCTGTTTCATCAGATATATGAAACCGGGACACAGATCGTCACCGTCGGTCAGTACCTGCGCCCGACCGCCAACCATATGACTGAAGTTCGCTTTTATCATCCCGATGAATTCAAAAATATCGCGGAGATCGGCTACAAAATCGGCTTTGCGCACGTCGAGGCCGGGCCGCTGGTGCGTTCATCATACAAAGCTTTCAGCCAGTCACAAAAACTGGTCGGCAGCCGCAAAGAAGAGGCGGGCGGTGGACACAACATATAAGGTAAAGCTTCTGAAAAAACGGACCGTTGCTGAAAACACGATGGCCTTCTATCTTGAAAGGCCGCAGGGATTCGAATTTCTCGCAGGTCAGAACGTCGACGTCGGCCTGATCGACCATGAAATCGCCGACCCCAACGACAGCGCCCGGGCCTTTTCCATCGCCAGTGCACCACACGAAAATCACCTATTGATAGTCGCCCGTATGCGCGACAATCAGTACAAGAACGCTCTTAGAAATCTTCCCGAAGGAGAAATTCTGGAGATTTACGGTCCCTATGGTTCCTTTAAGCTCCACAAGGACATATCCATCCCGACGGTGTTCATAATCGGGGGCATCGGTATCACGCCCTGCTACAGCATTTTGTCCGATGCCGTCTTTCAGCAATCCGATCGTCCTCTGTACTTATTCTATTCCAACCGTCGGTTAGAAGACGCCGCTTATCTGCGGGAATTGCTTGATATGCAGAACAAGCTCACCAATTTCAAGTGCATCCCGACTCTGACTTCACCAATATCGAATAGCAATGGGTGGAAGTACGAAAGGGGCTATATAAATTTTAACATGATCAGCCGCTATATTTCCAATCCGGCCGATGCGAAATATTATATAGTGGGGCCGTCGCGAATGGTCTGGCCGATGGTGCAGCATCTGGACGGCAAGGTCCCGCGCGCCAATATGCTGGTCGAGGATTTTACAGGGTTTTAGAAACTAATTGTCGATGCGGGCCACTCTCGGCCTTTTCAAGAGTTCCTGACGAGATATCAATACAACACCTGACCGGATCGGTCAATATTTCTTCGATAGGGAGGCGTCCCAGCATCAGCGCCATGTCGCCCCCGCCCGCGCCGACAGGTTTGGCCCGGCCGCCATACTTACGGGCCCATCTATCCAGTTCGGTATGAACGTCAGTCCAGTAGTGCAGCCCGGCTTCGTCAGAAATCGTTTTCATTACTTCAGTGTACTCATCGAGCGCGTCAAATAGTACGGGCGTATCTATGGCTGGCCACTGATTTGATAAATATTGACTGATTTCTATCAGGCATTTGAGAAGGCCTTTATCATCAGTCGTCATTCGCTGAAGCCAGAGATTGAATGAGGCAATCGCTTTTCTCGAATCCGACGGCTGTCCGGTGTAGACGAGAAATACGGGGAGTCGTCGCTCACTCAAGTCAATCCGTATCGGCTCGAATTGTGCATGGCCGTCTTCTATTTTGTATCTCAGAGCTTTCCTTTGCGCACAACAATATATATCGGCGCCACTGCCCTCCCCGGTCTGGGCATGGCGGTGGGCTCTTAGTGCATATTCGGCGATCTTATTCGCATGACGTACTGTATCCAAGCCGGCTCTCTGAAGACGCAGCGAAACGACCCCGACCGCCTCAGCCGACGAAAGCCCCAGCCCGAGCTTACCTCGTGCACCATTGCTGCTTTGAGAATAAAACTGGCTGTTGTCATAATCTATTTCGACAGCACCGAATTCGTTTTCGTACGGCGCAATTTCCGGAATATCGATCTTGCGTGCTTCAGATATAACTCTCGTATAAGCCCCCGGTCTGTGTTCATTTCTTTCCCATAAAATAAGATAGCGCGGCACCGGATACAGGGCAGCCGTTCCGCCGACAAGCACGGCGTATTCGCCGAAAAGCATCGCTTTGCCGGGAATTTCAACACGATTTATCGGCATTCGGTCACCTCGGCTCCTCCGGCGGGATAGCCTATAAGAATCTTTTTTACGCCGGGGATGCTTAATAATTTTGCGGCGACCGCTTCAGCGTTCGTGCGATCAGCCAGAATGCATACCTGCGGTCCGGCGTCGATTGTGAAGTATGACTCGAATCCGTCATGCCGCCACGCTCGCACCGCTCTGATAACTTCGACGGTCGTACTATTCCAATACATAAGCGGAGGTCTCGATGCCCACATACAGGCGTGCATAGCCAGACAGTTGCGTTCCGCAATGTCACCAACCAGCGGCAAATCCATTCTCTCGACCGCAACCAGCATTTCCTTATAATCATACGATGCCGTCTTCAACCAGCTCTGATAGTACGGCGACGTTTTCCGGCAAATCTCCATAGCTTCGCGCGATCCGGTCTGCTTTGCGTTCATATCGGTTACAGCCGTGACGATGCACCAGGGGATTTCATCGGGAGGCACTATTTGTCTTGATACCGGATCGGAATCGTTGGGCAAAATGCTCAGACCGCCGGTTATCGACCGCGCCGCCGAGCCGCTTCCCAGGCGGGCCAGACGAACGAGCGAATCATTGTCTAACCTATTTTCACCTATTCCATTCAATCCCACCGTAAGAGCCGCCACTCCCGACGCACTCGAGGCCAAACCCGCCCCCGATGGAAATCCGTTTTTCGTATCGACCGCGAAAGAACCATCGAGCAATCCCCGCTTTCGCCAGTAGTTGATGATTCCAAAGGCGCGCGATCCTCTGACGTTTTGCACGATGACGTCATTGAACACGAAGTTGTCGGCGTCCGCTCTTTCAATCAACGTCTCGGTTTTAAGAGAATCTACTGTCAGCGACAGTGAGGGCGTCGCCGGGCAGTTGATGCCTTCAGTTTGCTTGCCCCAATACTTAACAAGGGCGATATTAGCGAAGGCGCGCGTTTTGACAGAATTAATCATGCTGTCCTGATACGAAATTGATAATGCTTTTCGAATCGGCCGGTTATCTCTGAGATAAGATCCTCGCGGTCGTCACCATCGGGCAAAATCATCACCACTGCACCACCGCCTCCGGCACCGGTCAGTTTGGCGCCGGGCAAACCAAGATCGAGCAGGTCGGCCACGGCCTTGTCGAGGGTCGGGGTGGACAAATCCAGCCTGGCCAGAAGTTCGTGATTGCGGATCATCAGCCGCCCCAGTTGTTCTGTTTGTCCGTCGCGAAGAGCCAGCGCGGCATCGACCGTAACGTCACCGATTTCATCGAATATATTATTGACGAATGTACTATTTTGAAGTCGCGCGTTTTCGACCTTGGCGACCATTTGAGCGGTACGCATCGGCTGATCGACTACGCACACCAGCCCGAAACATTCCTTCGGACAGGCGACGGGGGAGATCGTGTTTTTCTGTCCCTTCTGGAACCAGACCGCTCCGCGCGCTATAATGGCCGCGGCATCGGCACCGCTCGGGTTGCGGTGGAAAACCGTTTCGAGCCGGTGTATCATCCCACTCAAACCGGTGCCGTTCTGACCGTTTGAATTCTTGGATATTTGCGAAAAGGCGCGGCAGAGTGCAACCGAAAAAGCCGCCGAAGAACCAAGCCCAACTCCCGGCACGAGGTCCGATTCGACCATGATCTCCATCGGTTCTTTCTGAAGATTGTATCCCTTGTAGGCCAGGTGGGCCGCCCGCGAGAAGTGCTGATAATCATTATCATCGTTAAACGGCATGCCGGATGCATTAAGACGAGGGTGCAACATGCGCGGTCCGTCTTTGTCGCGCCGGATCTCGACCCGCGTCCCCTGACTGAGGGCGGTAACGATCGACGGATAACCGTACACGACCGCATGCTCTCCGAACAAAATGACTTTGCCGGGCGCGAAATCCTGGGCCAGAATTCGATCAGTATTTTCAGTTTGCTTTGTTTTTTCATGCAGGCGCTCGTATATATCACCGGCGGCATCGACATGTATCCGCCGCGATTCTATCATCTCGGCGGCGACCTTTTCGACCGCAGATCCCGGAATTCCGGCGCTGGCGGCGACACTCCGGGCGTGCAAAGCCATGTGCCCGCGCTGTATACCTTCAGTACACAGCGCCAGACAGGCAGCCAGATTCTGGGCCAGCCCGACCGCCGCCAAAACTCCCGACAGTTCACGGGCTGTACCTATATTGAGAATCTTTTTCAACGCCTGCACGTCGGGCCGCAAACAGGAACCGCCGCCGGTCCAGCCAACCTGCATCGGCAGTTCGATTGAACCGTAGAATGTACTATCGTCTACTTTGTATTCGGTCAGACCGCGATACACGCCGTCCCTGGTGGCATAGGCATGAGCGCCCGCTTCGATGGCCCGCCAGTCCAGACCCAAAGCTACTGCGACCGATGAAATACCGTTGAAAATACCTTTATTGTGTGTGACGGCGCGGTATGGATCCAGCATCGCCCAGCGACCGGCTTGCACCAACCTTTGTGCGATTTCCGATCCGGGAAGCCCGTCCTGGGCAAGGACGTATACCGGAATTTCGCATTCGGCGCGAGCCAGACGACGGTCGGCCAGATTTGACAATATCTTCATATTAGCCCGACCGCCGGTTATTTTCTCCAGGCGCGGTCCCACCAGCTCACAAACGCCATTGATGACATTGGCCCCCATCGCATCGCAGACGTCGACCAGCATGTGCACGACCAGCATAGACGCACTGGTTGCATCATCAATTATAATTCGGGATTCGATATCGACCGCGCCGCCACCGCGCTTTTTCATGCGCGGCAACCAGTTGTCGACGGCTTCGAGAAGTTCGGATTTATGCTTTTTAATGGATTTCATGGCCGCTTCAATATCCGGAATATCTAGAATCTGAATCTGACCAATCATGATCGAGCGATCCGATTCGGCTTTAAAACCGCCGCCTTTGCGTATCAGGCGGGCCGCTTTCGAGGCCGCCGCCACAACCGACGGTTCCTCGGTGGCCATGGGGATCAGGTAGTCGCGTCCATTGATCAGAAAATTCGAGGCCAGCCCCAGCGGAATACCTATCGAGCCGATGGCGTTTTCGATCATGTTGACGGCATTTTCGGCCTTGATGGCGCTGCCATGACGAAAAATCGCAAGTTCCTCTTCGGTCAGACCATAGTCCTGCCTTAAGAGCGACAGTCTTTGCTCGACCGACAACAAATAAAATCCCGGAATGCGCGAGGTGGGCGAGTTGGGCAAGGTCGGCGACGATGTCTTTGTCTTGCCGCGGTCACCCTGATGCAAACCTTTCTTCAGTTTCATTACAATTCCTTTTGTATCGATTCAAGACCATTGATCCATTCCCTCAGACCCCCGGTACGAACATGCGGGACTTTTTTCAAAGCCGCAACATCCCGGCAGCCGGTCAACATCATGGCCGTCTTCAATTCATAAATCATGCTTTCAATAAACTGCCCGGCCGCTTTTTCGCCTCCGGCCATAAAGGCCGTCAGAACCGGTCGTGCGAACCCGGCCAGGTCGGCTCCAAGAGCGATTGATTGCGCGGCATCAAGGCCGTTTCTGATACCACCCGAGGCAATCACCTGTGTCCCGGCGGGCATAATCTGCCGGGCGCTGTGGACACAGACCGCGGTGGGCAGACCCCAGTCCGCATATACCTGCCCGGTGCGCCTTAAGATATCCGGCTGCACCCGAAGCGATTCAACTTTGGTCCACGAGGTTCCCCCCGCCCCGGCCACGTCGATATACGGGACACCGATTGAAGCCAGTTTTTTCAGGACGTTCGGTGAGAGACCCGATCCGGTTTCTTTGACCAGCACGCGGCCGTCGAGACGCTCCATCAACCGGGCGATATTGTCCAGCGCGTTAGAGAAATTCCGCTCGCCCCGCTCCTGAATCATTTCCTGGGCCGGATTAAGATGTATGCACAAGCCATCGGCTTTGATGATTTCCACCAAGTCGACTATTTTTTCGAGAGGATATTGATCGAGCAGGGTTACGCCGATATTCCCGAGAAGAACTCCATCGGGGATATAGCGACGGACGTCGAAATGCTGCGCGGTCTCGGGATGTTTGAGCATGACGCGCTGACTGCCGACCGCAAAGGCGATACCCTTGGCAGCGGCCGCCCCGGCCAGGCCGGTATTGATGTCGCCGGAGAAGTCCCCGCCGCCGGTCATGCTGGTTATCATCAGCGGCGCGGCCAGCGTCTTCCCGAAAAACACAACTTCTGTATCAAGCTCCTCGAATTTCAGCAGGCACAGCGCATCGTGGAGCAGCCTGACGTCTTGGAGAAGTGTACTCTGCCTGAAACCGACATCCTGGTTTAATACCACTTCGAGGTGTTCCGATTTTCGGCGTATGTCTTTGCTATCGGTTGTCATACCGGTCCGCCATAAACATCATAATAGACCTATAAAATCCATAATCGAGATTAATAACATGATACGGAGGAAGGAACGTTTAAGTTGAAGATAATAAAAAGCATTGTAAAGGCCACCATGGATCTAATGAGGGCTCTCGGGGCCCGGTCAACTTACAGGATTAGAATTTCATATTTCACAGCCATATCATATTTATTGACTTCAAATGGCAATTTATGTCATTTTCTGACAGTTTTAATGGCAATTATTTCGCATTCCTGTTGCAATTTCGATAAGAACATTATATAATGAATAATAATGAGGTGATTGTGGTTATGGGGCAATCCCGGTTACCCGTCGAATGAGGATTCAGCAATTGATTTCTCCTAAGTCTAACTGCTACGTTTTCGACCGGTTACTATCTGCCAATGCCTTATGCCAGTCCTGGGTCGCAACCGACAAGTCTTTGAAACGCAAAGTCTTTATTAAGGCGTCAAATCCCGACGGCGAGTTTGATTCCGAGGAAATAAAAAGTATCCTGAGCGATTCTTTTACCGGACAGAAATGCCTTAAAAACCATAATATTCTGACTCCAACCAGGATCAGGCGCGAGCAAAATAATATTTTTATCGAATACCCTTATCTGGAATCATCGTCATGGACTCCGCTCAATCTTGGTATGCAGGGGATTGATTTCCCGGGTCTGATCAAAATCATGACTTCCATTGCCGTCATCGTGGATTTTGTGCACATGATGGGTTACGTTCATGGCGACCTGAAACTGGAAAATTTCCTTTCGCGAACCGGGTCGAACGGTTTGGATCTGAAATTAATAGACCTCGAGTTTCTCCAGACGGCCGACCGACCGCCCAGACATAAAATTTTCGGAACGCCCGGATATATCGCACCGGAGATAATCAAAAACGACATTATCCTGGCCAAATCCGATATATATTCTCTGGGCATATCGTTAAGAAATCAAATCGAGAAACTAAAAATCGGGCAGGGCAACGGCGTCCCCGCCGATTTCACGAGCCTCATCGATGAAATGACCCGAGAAAGCCATCTGACCCGCCCTCAGTACATCCTCGATGCCATTTATAAGCATGGCTTTATCGATGATTCCGCCTACAAAAAAGCATTGACCGAAGTCCTGAAGCTCCGGTTGAAAAACAAATTGCGGGAACTGGGCCCCAAAATTGGCCGGGGTAGACTAAGCCTGTACGATTTCATTATTAAAGAGAACAATGTCTTTGGAATATGTTTTGATTTTCTCGACGACCTGTCGAACGTCCCGCATACGAAATTCATTGACGGCCTGAAATTGATCGTGCACTTGTTGCAGGAAGCGAGCCTGATCCGTTTTGGTGATTTCTGGCAGGTCAAAATAAGCGATGAATTGTATCGTGACCTGTTCAAATCCTTGAGCCAAATCAGCGGATCTGAAGATTATCTATTGATCAAGAAAGATAATATAAACGATGCCGACCTCGATGACATATTTGATCGGCTGGATGACCTCGCTTCCCGCCGCCATAACATGAAAGCATGTCTCCTGATTGAAGATGTTATAAATCGCGCGGAAGGATCTAATTCCATAACAACCGATAACTTGTCCGAGGCATACCGCAGGTTAGTCAATATCCTCGATATCAATGGGAGATTTACTAAGGCTACCGAGTATTCATTGAAAGCCTTTGAAATCCCCGAATTTTCGCCGGAACGCCGATTGGAAACAATGCACGATATCGTTCGGCTATCTATAAAGAGCGGCGCCTTTAGCACGGCTGCCACCTATGTCGACAAAGCCATAGAAGAAGCGCGCAGATTGGGAAATATGGAGTTCGAATTCAGGTTGGGCCGTAACAGGGCACATATGCTCTTTATCGAAGGCAACCCAAATAAGGCAATGGAAGATCTCAATGCGCTGGCCGATCGGGCCCTGGCAGCCGGGAACACCGTTGAACAGGCTCGAACCCATCTGAGCATAGGTAATGTTGCAATGACCCTTGGCCAACTCCGGGAAGCAGAAATTCACTATCTAAAGGGATTATCCATTGGCAAACCCGAAGACGACAGTGCGGGATACCTTGTCGGCCTGCTAAATATCGCTCGGTTGTACGACCAAATGGGTGACTATCGAAAATCTATTAAATACGGAAAGGAAGCCGAAGCATTAAGTGAAAATGGTCATGAGGCTCAGAAAACTTCCGGAGTTCACTCAGTTCTTTTGGAGGCATATACGAAATTCTGTGATTTTAAAAACGCCGATTCCGAGTTAAATAAATTCATCTACACCTACGGATCAAGCGGCGAAAATATAGCCTATAGATTATTTTACACGGCGATGGGGTTCCTGCTGCTCAATAGGGGGTTGTATGAACAAGCCATGCTTGAGCTCGGGAAGGTCCTGGACTTTTATGGGAAAAATGAAGATGACCGAATCAGAGGAAGCGCCTATGCCAATATGGCGTGGATTCTTATGTATGAAGGAAATACTGAGCAAAGCCGTGAATTTTGCGAAAAAGCCCGCGAGGTTTATACCCGTTTTAAAGAGAAGGAAAGTTTGCTCGAATTGAGCATGTTGGACGCGCTGAATGATAATGGTCCGGATAAGAATGATCGGCTTGTATCCATATATCGGAAATTTGTCGCGAATAATTCAACATATAATGCCGCCCTTTGCCTGTTTAACATACTTATCAATGATGCAACCTGTGATTTGATCGACGAAGTTCAAGACAGCGACTTGATGAAACTCATACAAGATCAGCACGAAGTATCCATATTTTATGCGATTGATATTTTGATTTCTGATATTAAGGATGCATCTAGGGACAACCAAAAGACGATTGCATCGCTGAAGAAAGCATATAGAGTTTTATATAAAACGGGGAAATATTATTTGGCGTTATTGACATGCAAAAAGATCGCAGACAAATATGGCGAAATCAAAGATCACAAACTTACCGCAAGATTCCTTCAACAGGCTTATACCATCGCCAAAGATATTGGCAACATCGGTCTGGAGGAAGAGCTAAAGGCCAAACACAATTGGATATCACAGCTCGACAGAGGCGATGAGAAACTCCTCCACGCCATGCACCGCATATCCGAAATCATGCAAAGCATGGACGACGTCGAGGAAGCGCTGGAAAATCTGGTCCGGCTCGGTATTGAATTAACCGGGGCGGAGCGAGGGGTGCTGATGCTCTGGGATTATAACGCTCAGAAATACCAGGTCAAGGCGGAAATAGACTGTGACGAAGAAAGTCTCAACGATATTCGGGAAGTCAGCAACAACGTCATATCATCGGTGCTTAAAGAGCCGGATCCCATAATTATTAAAAACGCGCAGAGTGACGACCGCACCAAATCCCACAGGAGTATAATCGCCAATAATATCCTGTCCGTACTCTGTGTTCCGATTCCCGGTGGAGATAGAGTCAACGGTGTTCTGTATCTGGATCACCACACTATCCCCGCGCTTTTCGAAGATAGCGATTTAATTTATATTAAAGCCGTCGCGAATTTCATTTCCATCTCCATTACCAAAATATGGGACCTGAAAAAAACGCGGGCCGACAAACTGCAATTGCTGGAAGAACTGCAGCGCGCCGGAGCCGGGCGGAAATTTATTACGGAAAACCATACAACCCTGACATTACTGGCGGAACTAAAGCAAATCGCCCCCAGCAACTTAAGCGTCTTGTTGGAAGGTGAATCCGGGACAGGCAAGGAAATACTCGCAAGAATGGTTCATGAGACAAGTTCCCGGGCGAATATGCCGTTCATGATCCTGAACTGCCCGAATATTGACCCCGGACTCGCCGAATCTCAACTATTCGGAATCGATCCGGGGGTAGCAACTACTGTCACTGGCAGGGAGGGAATCTTCACCCTGGTTGACGGCGGAACCTTGTTTCTTGATGAAATCGCCGACATGCCCCTTGATATACAGGCCAAAATGCTCAGGGCCATAGAAACCCAGGAGTACGTAAAGGCGGGAGGCAACAAGGTGCTGTATGCCGATATTCGATTCGTATTCGCCACCAATAAAGATATGGAGCAGTTGGTTGCGGAGGGGAAATTCAGAAAGGACCTGTTTTACCGCATAAACCAGATCCGGTTCAAAATTCCGCCTCTTCGCGAACGCAGGGACGATATCCCCGTTTTAATTGATTATTTCGTGGGAAATTTGACCAGTCCCCGATCCAAATCTATTCGGTTTACTCAGCAGGCCCTGACCAAACTTATTATATACAACTGGCCGGGAAATGTCCGGGAACTCAGATATCGGATTGAAACATTCCACATTCGCTATCACGGAGAACTAATAACTGCGGAAATGCTTCCACCCGAAATCGCCAATTTTATACCGGATGAATCTGATGCCATTGAACCGAAGCATCTTGCCGATAAACAAGAAAAGGACAGAATAATCGAAGCCTTGATAAAAAACAACTGGAATCAATTCCTGACGTCAAAAGAATTGAATATTTCACCGGCAACTCTACACCGACGCATGAAAAAATACGGCATAAAACGCCCGCGTAAATAAACGAATATTTCACATTTCATTTTTGTTACGGACGGGGAATTTTCTAATTCGCAGTGTACTAATGACTTAAAAATCCGATGAAATTCCACTGAAATGAAAATGAAATATTAACGACGGGATTTATCATGTAAACAATACAAGTCATTGCCCTAAGACACATTACAGTCGACCCGGATAGCGCGGACTATTGGTACGTTATTCGTTTACCTCTTTGCTGTAACTAAAATCTTAAAAAACAAAGAGGTAAAACGATGCGTACACTTAACAAGTCCCGCAATTTGCTGGCTTATGCGCTGCTGGCGATCCTGGCTTTCACGTGCATAATAATGTTGTCGGGACCGGTTCCCGCGATCGCTGAGGGTACCAGTGGTTCGGGCCCCTTCCCTATAGATACGATTCCCGCCAACGGCGGCGGCGATACCACGGGAGGAGCCAGCAGTTTTGACTCGGGCACTAATTCGCCATCAACACTGGAATTAATATTGTTGGTCATGGATATGACAATATATTAATTATGAAAGTTAACATATTACGAGGGGTTGGAATGGCCCAGACCATTAAAGACTTGATCAACTTGTTGACTATGCTTCACCTCCGCGATTCTGTCAGCATCGAAGATATAACGGAGAAGTTTCATATATCCGAACGCACCGCATTTCGCCATATAGAACGGCTTTCGCAAGCCGGCGTCCCGGTATACTATGATCGTCAGCGCAAGGGATACCGGCTGCTCAGAAATCTACTGGTCAGGATGTCTGATCTTAATTTGAACGAGGCAATTTTGCTTTTGTCGGGTCTCAGGCTTTTATCCGATAGCACCAACGATAAGTACCGCACAGCCATTGAATCCCTGGTAACGAAAATCTCGGCCGCGCAGGATTTCTACTTCGAAGAAGTATGGCAATCGGTTGCGGCCCAAAATGCGATCAAATCCGACGGCAAAAAAACCATTGAAGAAACATCGAAGGCCCTGACCAATCTGATTCTCCAAATGGCCATACGGTACAACAAGCAGGCCTTTCTTAAAATTCGGGAGGAGGAGAAGGAAGCGGAACTGAGGGTTCGCGATATTTCCCTGTATTTCGATGACGAAATGTTGGTTAAGGCCAAACGGGGAACCAGCAGCAAGGAAATAGAGTTGTCTTCAATTCTGTTCGCTCAGTTATTATAGGTTGATTGCCCTCGCGGACGGAAGGCTTCGGGTGATGTCATAAAAGCAAGAGCCCCTTATCACTGGGACTCTTGATTATTGTATTGCGATAACCGGTACATATTCAAACCGCGGCCATTGTGCCAGATTTGATGAACTGATCGTGCAATATATGAAGACCGAGCAGGTGATTGATTAACGCGTCTTTGCGAACCAGCGAAACGGCATCGGTGTCTTTCTTATAATCGTTCATAAACCGAACGAGCCTCTTCTTGTCGAACAATCCCGCCTGTTCGATTTTTCGTGGGTTCATATACTTGTCGATCAATGCGTACAGCGCCCGGCGCTTGTTGTCTTCGGTATGTCCGGGAGGGGCCATAAAGGCGAATTTTTCCCGTTTATAAAGCACTTCCGGCAATATTTCTTTCATCGCCTCGCGCAGTATCCACTTTTCTGTATTGCCTTTTATCCTGTACCCCGGAGGTATGACGCTGGCCATTTCGGCCACGTGATGGTCGAGAAAGGCCGGACGCGATTCCATGGCATTGGCCATGTCCACTCGGTCGCCGCCCCAGTTAAGAATCTGGCATTCCAGCATGGTCTTAATCCAGGTGTACTGGGCGATATCGAGCGGGTGACGGTTCTCGATTTGCTTTTTGTCAAAAGAGCCCGCTATGGCGGCGATAGGGTCATAATCTTTAAGTTCACGAAGAATATCGTCGCTTAGCAACGGCCTTGCAATCGCCAGTGTCTGCATCCACGGTTGTATCCACGACGGCGTAAAACCGCACAGGTTTTCGAAGGCCGGGTGCGTGGTTTCATCCTCCGCCAGGATGGCGCCCTTGAAAATTTTATTGCTGTTTTCGAGCAGCCCTTGATATTCCTGTCGGGTTGCTTCGTCCTTGAGACCGTGCTTGAACATATCCTTCTTGAACATGGGGTAACCGCCGAACAATTCGTCGGACCCTTCCCCGGTCACGACAACTTTATACCCGCACTCGTGCACGCGGCGACTCATGCAGTATTTGGCAACACCGAGAGTGTTGTAGAAAACCCTCTCCGAATGCCACAGAGTCTTCACATAATTTTCGCCGTACAGATCCTCGGCCCTCAGATTCAATATTTCCTGGTCGGCTCCGGTCCGCTCGGCCATTTGGATCGCAATCTGCGATTCATCGTAATCTTCATGGTCGAAACTGATCGTGAAGGCCTTTACCGGCGACTGCTGGGTGGCCGACGCCAGGCCCAGCATGGAACAGCTGTCGATACCGCCCGAAAGATAACATCCGACCGGGACGTCCGCTTCCAGGCGGTGCCTGACCGCCTGCAAAAGTATATCCTGAATGGATTCGATTAAATAATCTTTCGACAGGACGTCGACATTTTCCTTTTCGTACGGAAAATTGACGTCCCAGTACTTCTTTTCCCGGACGGTCAACGAATCGCCGTCGGGAGTGATGATGATCATATGACCCGGTTTGACGGCATAGATGTCTTTGTACGTGGTCGTGCCCGGCACCATGGTGTGCATCAGTTGGTGAAGAACGCCTTCTTCGGAAAACTCCCGGGGCACGTCCGGATGTGCGAAGAGCGCCTTGATTTCCGAGCCGTAAAATAATTTTCCATTCTTCACATAATAGTACAAAGGCTTGATTCCGAACCGGTCGCGCACGAGAACCAGTCGCCTGTGTCTTTTATCGTACAGAGCGAAAGCGAACTCGCCTCTAAGCCCCTGTACGAAATCGAGCCCGAAACGGTCATACAGATGCAGGGCTATTTCGCTGTCGGACTTGGTCCTGAACCGCGCCCCTTTGCAAATCAACGCTGCCCTGATTTTCTTGTAGTCGTAGAATTCACCGTTGGTTGTCAACACCAAATCGTCGTTACCGCCGTACAGCGGCTGGTCACCCGTTTCGAGATCGATAATCGACAGCCGGGTATGGCCCATGGCGATTCCATGGTCCTTATCGGTAAAAAAACCGCTGCCGTCGGGTCCCCGATGATGCAGCACGTCGGTCATTATTTTCAGTCTGACGCCGGCGTCATCGTTCAGCTTACCGGCACTGAAAAATCCCGCTATTCCGCACATGGCACGCTCCGTAGTATCATAAGTACGTTCAATCTAAACAACCGGGATGTTCTCCGGAAGCCGGTCAAAACGATCCAAAATGGATATCAACAGGGCCTGACGGATAAAAACCGCCCCGTGCGCCTGTGTAAAATACAAATTATGGTCGGTGTTGTCGAGAGACGTGCTTAACTCATCGAGACGGGCGAGGGGGTGCAGTACGACCGCGTTTTGTTTAAGGCGGCTGCCCTTGTGAAGCCTGAAACGAGTGTCCAGAGTTTTGTAGCCGTCACCCAGAAAAGCGATGGAATTCATATAGACCACGTCGAGGTCGGATATGACGTCGTTGATATCATTGGTTATCACCGGAGAGATGTTTTCATCCTCTAATTTTTTCGTCAGAATCGCTCCCAGCGGGTCGGCCATTTCGGAAATGATCGATATATTATGAATATTCTCTTTGAATAAGAGCGACATCTCCAGAAACGAGCGAACCGCCCGCATGCTTCCCGGCGTTCCTAGTATACCGAGGTTTATTTTTTCATCCGGTTTCACCGGCTCTTTGAGTTTCGGATTCCATTTTAAGATAGCGTACCAGTCGGCCAGGGCCTGGGTGGGATGTTCACCGGTTCCGTTTCCGGCGTTA
Organism: uncultured Ignavibacteriaceae bacterium; assembly: GCA_964569945.1. Lineage (GTDB taxonomy): Bacteria > Zixibacteria > MSB-5A5 > GN15 > PGXB01 > CALAMC01. The sequence goes on along the minus strand of CAZMWI010000014.1, from coordinate 17,592 downwards.
ACCAGTGGCAATCTCAATTTTTGAAGAATCTCCTCGACCGAATTGGTGTCCGTGTGGCGCATTACGACCAGATCGCCGTATGCGTTGAGCATTTCGCCGATATCGGCCAGCGATTCTCCCTTGGCCGTTCCGGTCGTTTTGCCGTCGGGGATACTGATTACTTTGGCGTCGAGCCTCAAAGCCGCACTCTCGAAAGAAAGCCGTGTTCTCGTGCTGGCCTCGAAAAAAGCCGTCACGACTATTTTGCCGTCCAGTGGATGGCTCGATGCAATCTCCGTTGCTTCCAGAAGAGCCGCGAACTTGCACAGCTCCAGCACCAACTTCTTGTCGAACTGCGATACCGAAACACACGATTTGCCGGTCAGACGCCGAAGACATTCCGTGTCGATAGTTTCGTTGCTTATCAGCTTTTCCGGGTCGGGGTACAACCCCGGCGATTCCATTGGATTGTCGGCGGCGGTGATTATATTTTTGTCACTCATGTTATCGTCTACCATACCTTGCCTCCTTTTATGTCGCGGACAAGCAGCCAAATCAAAGTGATCGATCCCACCGCGACAAAACCAAGGGAGAATATTATTAAAAGAGTTAGGAATAATTTCGGAAATACTATCATACCGCGCTCCTTCCTATGCCTCGTTAAGCGATTTCCAGTCGAAGCGTTTCTTGGAAAAAGCCGTGAATAAAATGGTTATAATCATGGATACTGCGGCCCCGATAAGCGACGCCGTGTACCAGCCAATCTGGAAATACGCAATCAACCCGATAACCGTCCCGGACACCATCGCAACCAGCGCCCCCGACCCGCTGGCTTTCTTCCAGAACAGCCCGGACGCGATCGGCCAGATAGTACTGCCGACCATTGGACCGGCGAAAAACAACACCGTCGCGAGCGTTCCGATATGCGGCATGCACACCGCCCAGGTCAGGACACCCAGTCCGACAATAATCCCGGCCGACACCTTGCGGAGTCTCTGTTCGTTCGCTTTGGGATTTATCAGCCTGCGGTATATGTCTTCGGTAATCAGATCCGAGGTCGCCGCCAGAAGGGAGTCTATGCTCGATGCCAGCGAACAGAAAAACACGGCGAAAACCACGATCGATCCAATCTTGCCAAGTACATTGGCCGCGACCAGCGGACCGACCATATCGGGGCTGGTGATATTTATCCCCAGCGCGCCGCTGGCCAGCGCGATAAATCCGGCGGCAATCGGAACCGGTATCCAGAAATAACCGGAAAGGGTATAAGCTTTTTTGCCGACTCCGTCGCGCATGGCAAAAGCCCGGCTCCACCAGACGTTGCTGTGGAATATCTCCCCGATGCCGAACAGCATGTTGTTGAAAATGGCCATTATCGCCGCCGGAAGAAGTATGTTTAAGAGCATCGGATTTTCCTTTAAGAGATCGGTATGTATCTGAGAGAAATCAGCATAAGTCAAAACGCCTATCCCGACAATTACGATGCCGATCAGGATAATCAGAGTTTGAATATAATCCGTACCGATAACGGCGTACAGTCCGCCGAATAAAGTATAGACGACACACACGAATAAAATTGCGGTCATGCCGATCTCATACGGTATCCCCGCGATAGCATACATGAGAATCCCCCCGGCCATACCCATGCTGATCAGCCACGTAAACCCGTAGAAAATTGAAATAACGAGAAAAACTATCCAGGCCGGTTTTCCGTAACGAAGCCTGATAAAATCACCGCTCGTGTAGCCCTTGGGCATCAAAGCCCTGATGCGTTTAGCCAGCGGTGCGAAAAGAAGCAACCCGAACGACGCCGTGGAATAGGCAATCATACCCCAGATACCGAGCTCCAGTGCAAATTGCGGAGCCAGCATGGTCGTGTTCGACGTAATCCACGTCGCCATGGCTGTCGCCGTCCCCAGCGCCAGCCCCACGTTGCGCCCGGCCAGCATGTATCCTTCCATGCTTTTGGCTTTCTTGCCCCAATAATGACCGAGGTAAATCCAGAGCAGCCCCAGGAAGGCCAGAAGTATCCAGCCTATGTATGAATCCAATATTGCCGATTGATGTTCCAAATCATTTACCTCCCTGTTTTTCGTTCACCGACGAGTGAGGTAAGTTCTGCCCCCGCACCCCCCGTATAACGACAACCACGGTGGCGATAAATACGATCGCTCCCAAACCGAACAGGGTAAACGCCAGTTGCAGCGAATGATGTTCGATTGTCACGACAATCGGATGTGACCAGGAACTGGTGTCTTCATGAAGGATTGATCTTACGCGGTAATGATAGACGCCGTTTTTCAGGCCCGATACATAGCTGGCCAAATCCGGGCCGGTGTACCGCGTTATCAGGCTGTCGAATCCCGGATCGGGCGACTGCTGCAGTTCGAAAATATAATCGTACGCCGACAGCGATGAGTCCGCGACCCCCCAGGATAATTTTATACTGCCCGAATTGCTATAGTTGGAATCGGGCAGATCGAACTTCGGGACAAGCGCCTTCGCGGAAAAATCGCCGACATCCTGACCCCTGACTCCGGAAAACAGGGTTAAAATAGTAATAATAAATATAGGGATTTTCGAATTCAAAATACTACCCCTTGGACTATCTATGTAAAATTGATTTTGCGGATTTATTATTGTCGAGAGTACTTGAAACCGGATCTACTGCGGCGTACGGAGGCGAAAGGGGAACAATCGGGCATACAAAAATCATAGGGCAAATTTCCTTTTAGGTTGGTGATGGATCATTATCGGGGTTGCGAAGCTCGGCATGAGTCGTTTCGAGAATCGGCGCCGCTTCGAGATGTTCGGCTTCCATCAAATCGACAATTCTCTTCAGTGACAGCGCAATGGTCGCCTGTTCCAGTTCGGGAAGGTCAGCCAGGGCTTGCGCAAGATTGTCCTGAAGCGGCGACGGAGCGTTTTCGCAAAGCCTTTTGCCGCGCTCGGTGAGGGCGATATTAACGATGCGCCGATCTTTCGTATCCCGTTTGCGTTTGACGAGCTTCCTCCTTTCCAGGCGATCGACAATACCAACCACGGTACTGGCGCTCACGAAGACTTTATGCGCAATTTCGGTCGCGGTCAAATGCCCCCTCTCGGATATGGCCAAAAGACACAGCAACTGCGGCGAGGTCAACTGGTATTCGGATTTGAGCCGTTTCGAGTAAAGATCGACAGCTCTTATTATTCGTCGAAGTGACCTCAACACCTGCAAATCATACCTTTCGGAGGGTATCTCAGGAAGCGATATATCGCCTGATTTCAAACCGTTTTTTTCTGACCCCTCGTCCATGACAAGCCTAACATAACTTCCAGTAATAAGTTATAAGTCAAACATATTGCTTTCTGCACAAATAATTGCAGTTGAAACTATTTTAATTTATCCCACTATAATATCTGATTTTATCAAGTCAAGGATAAAATGGGGCTAATGCCGACGTCCCCTTCCAAACTGACGCTTGTTTTTGCGCCGCTCCTTGATATATTCCATTTGAAACAAATTATAACTTATCGCTCCATTTTACTGGAGGGTATGTGACAGCATGAGAAAACTCTCCGACTAACAGCAGGTTTCGCGGTATTACTTTTTTTGCAGCCATATCATTGGCGGCTGTAGTTAGCCAAAACAGGAAAATCCTGCCTTCAACAAAACAATGCATATATGACACCCCCTTGCATTTTTGCAATCTTTTCGTATATATATGTAAATATTTGGATAAAAGGGCAGACTTATGAAGCGCGAAGCTAATAAAGAAAACTCGACCGACACAATACTCGACTCAATCGCCGACGGTGTCTTTACCGTCAATGAAGACTGGCAGATTACATCGTTTAACAAAGCGGCCGAGTCGATTACCGGTGTGCCCAAAGAAGAAGCCATTGGCCGTCAGTGCTGCGATATTTTCAAGGCTTCAATCTGTGAAAACGATTGTGCCCTCAGAAAAACTTTCGAAAGCGGCCGCCAGATAATCAATCATCAGGTTTTTATAATTAACGCGTCGGGTGAGACCGTGCCGATTTCAATTTCGACCGCTCTTTTAAAAGACAGCGGCGGTAAGATCATAGGGGGCGTGGAAACCTTTCGCGACCTGAGTACGGTCGAAGCTTTAAAAAGGCAGCTCCAGAAAAAATATTCCTTCCGCGACATCATCACCAAAAACAAAAGACTCCAGGAGATTTTCGATATACTCCCGACCATTGCCGAAAGCGACAGTATCGTTTTGATCGAAGGAGAAAGCGGGGTGGGCAAAGAGCTGTTCGCCCGTGCCATCCACGGCCTGTCGCGAAGGAAAGCAAAGAGGATGATCACAATTAATTGCGGAGCCCTGCCCGACACCCTGCTGGAATCGGAACTTTTCGGTTACAAGGCCGGGGCATTCACCGACGCCCGCAAAGATAAACCGGGACGATTCGCTCTGGCCGAAGGCGGCACGCTGTTTCTCGATGAAATCGGTGACATTTCACCGGCTCTCCAGGTACGACTCCTGCGGGTGCTTCAGGAAAAGACGTATGAACCGCTGGGAGCGACAGAAACAATAAAGTCAAACGTAAGAATCATCGCCGCTACCAATAAAAGCCTCGAAAAACTGATCCAAGAGAACAAGTTCAGAGAAGACCTGTACTATCGGATCAACGTCATCAAAATACAACTCCCGCCGCTTCGTGAACGAAGTGAGGATATTCCCCTTCTGGCCGACCACTTCATTTCACAGTTCAATAAATTGAAACACAAAGCGGTTACGGGCATTTCGGCCGACGCGCTGGCGGTACTCATGAACCACAATTTCCCCGGTAACGTCCGGGAATTGGAAAATATTATCGAGCACGCCTTCGTTTTAAATAGGTCGGGTGAAATAATGGTCGACGACCTGCCCGAGTATCTGCGACCAAAGAAAGACGAAAAGCGCACCGCGATAAATTCCATCGACGACCTCGAAGCCGAATTCATCAAGAACACCCTGCGCCAATATAACTGGAACCGCTCGAAAGCGGCCGAGGCGCTGAATATGCACAAGACAACCCTATGGCGGAAAATGAAAAAACTCGGAATTCGGCCAAAAACGTAATATTTCATTAATGCAATGACTACATTAAAAAATATTGCGTTTATGCAATATTATCAATCACCATGAAAACGATACCACATATCTAAACTCTCATATCTTACAGTCTTATAATACCTTACAGAGCATTTTCTTCCGTGCCCGACTTCTGGCATATCTTTTGTATTATATCCCGGTATGACAAAAAGAATTGCAATTTCGGTATGGAATGAGCGGGTTTCGCCGGTGATGGACAGCGCCAGTCGTCTTCTGGTGATAGACTTCGAAGACAAGCGGGAGACAGACCGGACGATTCTGGACATCTCGCATCTGCACGGCATTCTTAAGGCCGATTTGCTGAAAAATAAAAAAGTGGACCTGCTGATATGCGGCGCCATCTCTATGCCGCTGCATCGCTACATAGCGGCGGCGAATATAGAAATAGTGCCTTTTATCTGCGGGGCGGTAGAGGATGTTCTGGCTGCATACAACGGCGGCGTCCTGCAAAACGGCGATTTTTTTCAACCCGGCTGTCGAAACAACTTTTCGGGACCAAGGTGCCAAAGACGCCGACAGCGGGGAAGATTTTACAATACCGGAAGAAAGTAAGGAGAGCGATATGAAAATAGCGATTTCTTCGGATGGAAAAAACCTGGAAAGTAACGTCGATCAAAGATTCGGACGGGCAGCGTATTTCATCATCTACGATACCGATACCGAGCAGTACGACGTCGTGGAAAACACCCAAAACCTGCAGGCTGCCCAGGGGGCCGGGATACAGGCTGCGCAAAACGTGGTCCGGAAAAACGTCCAGCTCGTAATCTCGGGTAATTTCGGACCAAAAGCCTTCGCGACTCTTGACGCCGCCGGAATAAAAATGGCTTTCCGGACATCCGGTACGATCAGGGAAGCCGTGGACGCGGCCAGAGGCGGAGAAATTGAGTACGCCAAAGACGCCAATGTCGAAGGACACTGGACTTAGGCCTGCGCCCATTTTGGAAAGGGGTAGTACAAGGTTATGGTACAAAACGATCAAAAGAGTAATAGTCACGGCAGAATTCGCAGGCGGCTCAGGGGGATGATGAACTCGCCGACCGGGCGGGCCGTCACATATTCATCTTTGGTTGCACCGGTCATGGGGCTGATCCTCAATGACCTGCGCAAACCGAACAGCCTTTCCCGCCAACTGCTGGGTAAGGCGATGAACAAGCTTCTGGAAAGAAAGTACGAAAAAGTCGAGGTCATCGATATCACCGACAAGATCGAGATATCCGATGACTCCGAAAATAAGACGATTAATCAATGATTAGAGAGGAGCAATAAAATGCCGAGAGGAGATAAAACCGGCCCTTTGGGAGAAGGACCTTTGACCGGCCGGGGTATGGGCTTATGTGCGGGTTATAATGCACCCGGATACATGAATAGCGGAGTCAATCCGCGCGCCCGGGGAAATTTCGGGTTCGGACGAGGGATAGGAAGAGGCAACCGCTGGGGTTTTTATGCCACCGGGCAACCGGGCTGGGCCAGGGGATATGACCGCGGCTATGGGCCAAACCGGGCCGTCCCGCCTCAAATGGACATGCAGAGTGAAGTGGGGCTCCTGCGCAATGAGGCCAAAGAACTCGGCCGCAGACTTGAAGAAATCAATGCACGGCTGGAGACTTTAACCAAAGAAAAACAGGACAACGTATAACTATGATTTTCAATACAAACAGATTTCAAAGATATAAAGATATGAATCTGCCCGGCGGTGGTGGCGGCCGGGGCCAGGGCGGTGGACAAGGTCAAGGTGGAGGCCGCGGACAAGGGCGTGGTCAGGGCCAAGGTGGCGGACGAGGTCGCGGTGGCGGCCAGGCCTTAGGCCCCGGCGGTTCGTGCATCTGCCCGTCCTGTGGCGAACAGGTTCCGCACCAGCAAGGCGTTCCCTGCTATGACGTCAAATGCCCCAAATGCGGCGCCATTATGACAAGACAACGATAAGGAGACAGCCACAATTTGAAAATTGCAATAGCCAGCGGAAAAGGCGGGACCGGCAAGACAACGCTCGCAACCAATCTGGCCTTGTTTCTTGCGAATCAGGGCAACAGAACCATATACGCCGATTGCGACGTAGAAGAACCCAACGGGCACCTGTTCTTGAAACCGAACTGGGACGAAACCCGCCCCGTCGCGGTAAAAATTCCGCGCTTCGACTACGATAAATGCGACTTCTGCGGCAAGTGCTCCGATATCTGCCGCTTCAACGCCCTGGCTGTCCTGCCCGACAATGTATTGCTGTTCCAATCTCTATGTCACAGTTGCGGGGGATGCTTCCACATATGTCCTCAAAAGGCCATAGACGAAGTAGATCGTACTATCGGCACCATAAGAACGGGAAAGTCAAAAGACGTCATCGTCTATGAGGGCAGACTGAACGTCGGCGAGGCTTTGGTACCGCCGATTATAAGGCAACTTAAAGATATAATGGTCCCGGCGGACTTCACTATCATAGATTCCCCGCCGGGGACGTCGTGTCCGGTCATCGAAGCGGTGTCAGGCTCCGATTACGTCATCCTCGTCACCGAACCGACCCCGTTCGGCTTGAACGACCTGTCTCTGGCGGTATCGATGATCCGGGCGTTGAATCTTCCCTTAGGTGTCGTCATCAATCGTCAGGGCATAGGCGATGATCGGATTTATAAATTCTGTGACAGTCAGGGCATAGACATTCTTCTGGAAATCCCCAACGACCGTCGCATTGCAGAATTGTGTTCTGATGGCAAACTACTTGTCAACGCCTTTCCGGAATACATTGTACTATTAGAAAACCTGATGGCAAATCTCCGGTCGCGCTTGAAAGCAACGGGGGCGTGAGCGTGAACAAAAAGATCAGAGAAATTGCGGTCATAAGCGGCAAGGGAGGCACCGGCAAGACCAGTGTCTCCGGTTCACTCGCCTTTACAACCCAAAACAAGATCATGGTCGACTGCGACGTCGACGCCGCCGACCTGCACCTTATTCTCAAAGCCCAAACTGGCATATCGAAAGAATTCATTGGCGGGCAAAAGGCGGAGATTATCGAAGCAGCCTGTACCGACTGTGGAATTTGTACCGACTTCTGCCGCTTTGATGCCGTCAAAGAAAGATCAGAAGCCGTGTATGGTGCCAACACCAACAAGTACATAGATGAAATCGCCTGTGAGGGTTGCGGCGTTTGTACCGAATTCTGCCCCGAAAATGCCATCAAAATGAAAGACCACCTCAGCGGTCACTGGTTTGTCAGTCAGACCCGGTACGGCCCACTGGTGCACGCCAAACTCGGCATTGCCGAGGCTAATTCGGGCAAATTGGTCTCGGTGTTGAGAAAGGCCGCCCGTGACATGGCATCCAAAAACAGGATGGACCTGATTCTGATCGACGGATCGCCCGGAATCGGATGCCCCGTCATTTCCTCGCTGACCGGTATCGACTACGCTCTCATAGTCAGCGAACCGACCGTATCGGCCCTGCACGACATGCAACGACTGATAGAGCTAACCGAACATTTCGGGATAAAAGCCGGCATATGTATAAATAAGTACAACATAAATCCGAGGCTTTGCGACGAAATAGAAAAATTCGTCACACCGAAAAATATTAAAGTGCTGTCGCGTATTCCGTATGACACGGATTTCATCAAGGCCCAGATAAAGGGAGTGCCTTATGCGGAGTACAAAGCAGACGGCGCAAAGCTTATGGCCGAACTCTGGGAAAATATCAATGAAGATATAAATACAAACACTAACAACAGCTTTTCTGAGAAGAGAAAGCTCGTGCAATTAGATAATATCAACAAGGAGCATTGACATGAAAATCGCGATTCCGACCGCCGACGGCTTGCTGTGTCCGCATTTCGGACACTGCCAGAATTTCACGGTGCTCGAGGTCGACCCTGAAGATAAGAAAATATCCAAATCGGAAACGCTGACGCCGCCTCCCCACGAACCGGGCGTATTCCCGGCCTGGCTGGCACAGATGGGGTGCAGTCTGATTATAGCCGGAGGTATGGGCGGACGAGCGGTGCAGATGTTCAGACAAAACGGCATACAGGTTGTTATAGGTGCCGGGCCCGCCAAACCCGATGACGTCGTCATGGCTTATCTAAACGGTTCCCTGACGACCGGTGCCAATCCGTGCGATGAGCCGGCTTTCCACGGCGACAAAGAATGCGGCAATCATAAATAGTCGATCCTAAAAAAAGGCGGTCAACCGACCGCCTTTTTACTTTAAAATCATTATCAGGATTTCAAGTAATGAGGCAAGCGACGCGGTAGATAAACTTCCGGGCGGATTTACATTTTTGTAGTTGACGAATTTTCGCCCATATTTTATTTTTTGCATAATTGGACGCTATTCCGATGCGGAGAAACGCAAGTGCCAAAGATCCGGGTTCTTTTAATTGAAGACAATCGCCTCCTGCGAGAGGGGATCACGGCCATGCTTAACGAACAACCGGATATACGGGCCGTATCGTCAACGGGCAACGGCGACGCTCTTGAAAAAGCCAGGAAGGTCAAACCGCAAGTTGTCCTGCTTGACCTTGGTTTGAGAAGCCAAAGCAGCCTGCGAATCGCGGAATTAATCAAACAGGAATATGCAAAGGCCGAAATTGTGGTGATGGATCTTATTCCGGTGCCGGCCGAAGTTGTCGAATTTGTCAAAGCGGGTGTGTCCGGTTTTATTCTCAAGGATGCTACTATTGATGATTTCCTGCATACGATAAGGTCGGTTGCTGAAGGGAAAAAAGTATTGCCGCCGCCTCTGACCGGATCGCTGTTTTCTCATATCGTGGAGTACGCCGTCCAAACCGGAAAAGCCGATCATTTGATGAAGGCCGTCAAGTTGACTCATCGCGAGCATGAGGTGGTAAACCTCATATCGAGGGGTATGAGCAACAAGGAAATAGCTCGGGAACTCAATATCGCCGTGCATACCGTTAAAAGCCACGTTCATAATATACTCGAAAAACTGGCGCTCCGCACCCGTCTGGAATTGGCCAGCTTTGCACTCACTGAGGGAATGGTGAGGTCATCTTCAAAACAAGCCACCCAAAAAAAAGGTAACAATCAATCTTAGGGACTAATTCCTTTTTCAATCGTTCGGGCGATTGACCCTCTATTGTAAAATCATATATTATCTTTGGTGCCTCAGGTGCACGCTATCGGCGTTTGCAATATAGGCCAGATATCTCCAACCTACACCGACAGGCTTCCCAATGGTGCCGATTTGGCGGTCGCCGCGGCAGGCCAAAAGAGTTGCGGCCGGGAGGACACATTACCGATCCTCAGGCTTGCACTTGGCTTTTCCGACCGTCGGAGCCGGAATAATATATACACGGACAAGAAAGGAAAATCAGGGATATGCTTACAATTACAAAGCGATCCGGCAAGGAAGAGGGTTTTGTATTGAACAAAATTCTCAATTCGATGATAAACGCCGGCATTAGCCAGGATACGGCAGAAAAAATAACAGACGGCATCAGATACCACGAGGGCATGACAACGTCCGAGATTCGAAATCGCGTCATAGGCGGAATTAAAAACCGGGAGCCTCAGGCCGCCAAACAATTCGAGTCGTATCCGAAGAAGATTCACAAAACCTGAGGCGATCTTGGGCAGGAGATTTTGCAGGCGGGGACTTATGATTGAAAGTGGGGAGTATGACTCTGTCTAACAGTGAACTGAATATCAACAAGCATTGGATTCAGGAGTCAGCGATCCGCATGATACCGGCGGGGATTGAAATACATAGTTTTAAATTATATGCTTTGCGCTTGTTGGAGGATTTATATAGTATGACTCTGTATGTCTTGAACAATGAATCCGACGCGCAAGCAGTGGTCCAGGAATCGTTTGTCAGTGCTTATAGATTATGGCATAAACGCCAATTCATCCCGAATTGCCCTGTTTGGCTCTTTGGAATTATGGCGGATATCATTGTCAACAAGTATAGGGGAGCACCCGATTTGTCGGTCCCAATAAATCATATGGAAGAAATCGACGGATTCTTGGCATATTCACGATGGGTAAATCAATATCTGCCGGGAACGCCAGGTCGGTTTCCGATGGCAGCTATATCTGAAAACGACTTAAGGCAAGCTTTTGGATCCCTGCCCGATGATATCAGACTTATTACGGCCCTTTCAATGTTGCGCGGTTTTTCTTATCGAGAGATTGCCGAAATTGTAAAAATTAGTCTGGAGGATGTCAAATCCGGACTAAATCAGGGTCGCAAACTTCTGCAAAGACAACTTTTCGCTCCCGTCGTAGCCAACAGGGGAAAGACCTATGGCGCGCCAGAAATTGAATCGCAAGGACCTAATAAAATACACCAATCACAGAGAAGCAGGGTATAACAAACATGAAAAAGCTTTCAATCGGCATAATCGATCTCGTTGCCAAAGCCCCGACAAAGACAATGTGGATGCGTATCATGGGCGCTAATTTCGTCAGCATTATGCCTCAGGTCGTAGCAACATGGTGTGAAGAACAGGGCCACGACGTCACATTGGTAACATATACCGGACGCGAGAACCTCATTAAAGAGTTGCCCGCCGAAGTTGACTTCGTATTTATCAGCTCGTTTACCGAGGCGGCTCTATTATCTTATGCCCTGAGCAACATACTCCGGTCGAGGGGCGCCATTACCGCCATTGGAGGGCCGCATGCACGTTGCTATCCTCAGGACGCTCAAAAATACTTCGACTACGTATTGGGGTTCACCGATAAATCTCTTATTCATGAGGTCCTTAAGGATTGTTCCAGACACCGACCCCATGGTTTACATCTCACCGCCGATAAGCATCCGGTTTCGTTACCCGGTGTGAGCGAACGCTGGAAGTTCATTGAGCGAACTCTGCGAAAGGCTCCATTGGTCAAGATTGTCCCTCTCCTGAGCAGTCTGGGATGTCCATACTCATGCGCCTTCTGTATCGATTCCTCCGTGCCATATCAGCCGTTGGATATGGATGCCATAAAGGAAGATCTTCGCTTTTTGCTAAAAAAGGTGAAACGCCCGCGTGTATCGTGGCACGATCCTAACTTCGGAATTCGTTTTGAGAAAAGTATGGATGCCATAGAGGAGGCGGTGCCACCGGGCAATATCGACTTTATCGCCGAATCGACATTGTCTCTGCTTTCGGAGGACCGTGTAAAACGGCTTAAACACAACGGCTTCAAAGCCCTGTTGCCGGGGATTGAATCGTGGTTTGATATGGGCAAAAAATCAAAAACCGGGAACAGAACCGGAATGGATAAAGTCAAAATGGTCTCCGACCAGGTCAACATGATTCTGCGATACATCCCCTACGTGCAAACCAATCATATATTCGGGCTCGACGGCGATGAGGGACCGGAACCGTTCGAACTTACCAAACGATTTTTGGATCTTAGTCCGGGAGCATTCCCGGCCTATTCGATGCTTTCCGCCTTCGGACAGGCGGCTCCGCTGAACCTGGAATTCCAGCGGGCCAATCGTGTCCTGCCGTTTCCTTTTCACTTTCTCAGCAATATTCAGATGAACATCAAACCGAAAAATTATCAATGGCTGGAATTCTATGATCATCTTATCGACATGACGAAATATTCATTTTCTCCTTCAATGATTCTGCGACGATTCATGGCCAACGGGGAGACGATTCCGAGGTGGCTGAACATCGTCCGTGGATTCTCGTCCGAGCACTTCGGTCGACTTAAATATTTTAAGGAAATTCGTCGGCAACTGAGGACCGATCGTAACTTTCAGCGATTTTTCGAACAGGAGACAGCCGAGATTCCGAAGTACTTCGTCGAAAGCATAAAAAACGACCTCGGTGAATTCTGGGACTGGTTACCGGATGGTGCAATAAGCCACGATCCCAACGCCTATCTTATGTCGTCAAACAAGACGTGCCCCCATTGCAATATTCCTAATGTCGACGCAGCCTGACATGTACGGCGGCAATCGCCTTTTAATGGACTTGTAATATAATTACGAATTCACGTTTGACTCAACGAAACTTTGAGTGCAGAAAAGCGTCCCTTTATTGATGATTTAAGAAAATTTCTATTAAAATAGAAATGCTCGGATAGACGTTCCGGTTTTATAATATTGAAAAATATTTTAGACCACGTCCACACCGAGCAATATATAATTTTCTATTTGTTAATTTGTCAATCAGGCAGTTGATTATGATATAAAGATAAACTCAATAAGAAATCGGACTGCGTGAATAGCGATATGAAAACGAAAATACCAAGATCGCTTGACGAAATAGGTCGACTTTTCGAATTCCTTCAGGTTTTTTTTGCGAAGTATAATATCCGGAATTCAACCTCTTTTTCGATAAGTCTTGCAGCGGAAGAATTAATAACGAATTGCATAAAATATAATCGATCCGGTCAGGATTACATTTCAATATTTCTTGAACACATGGGGGAGTACCTGGAACTAAGGATTGTCGATGCCGGTCCCGAATTTGATCCCGATGCTATTCCGGAAGTTCAAGTAAACATACCCCTGCAAGATCGCAAAATTGGCGGCCTCGGGGTTCATCTGGTCAGACAATTAATGGATTCAATGGAATATTTTTATAAAAACGGAGAAAATACAATTATACTGAAAAAAAGTCTGGAGTCTGAAGATGTTTGAAATATCTATTTCTGATGAAGGTATAGTCCGTGTATCGGGCCGGCTGGATGCTTCCCAGACTTCCAAAGCTGGCATGGTGCTCGATCAGCTTAACGAGTCTTTTACGGTCGACTTCGACAAGCTCGAATATATTTCTAGTGCCGGGCTTGGTATTTTCCTGATTGCCCGAAAACGCCTTGATGAAACCGGTCACAGAATAAAAATGATAAATATGAATAAGCATATTCGAGATGTTTTTCGATATGCCGGTATGGATCAGATATTCGACATCGAATAAAATCGATGCCCAAACAGTCTTTTTAACCGACTTTCGCACAAACACATAGGTAGATATTGCTTCAAAGGGACAGAATTTCATCAAACAATATTCTTGACTTTTCTTCTCTCTTTTCTAATTTATTGTAACTAAACAGGTTCCATAACGTACGACGACGACTGGACCATTCTGACGGCACAGTATGGGGCCCAAGCTTCTTGGGAAGAGACGGCAATCAATTTTTCATCAACTTTAACGCTTTTTGCCGGTAATTATGTCGGATAAAGAAGATAATAAATTGGTACGAAAGTGCCTTAAGGGAGACAGCAAAGCATTTGAAAGGCTGGTTGAGAAATACGAAAAACCCGCTTTCAACGCCGCACTGAAAATTGTGGGGGATGTTGAAGACGCCCGGGACGTTACACAGACAATATTTGTCAAGGCGTTCGAAAAGCTGGAGACATTTGATTTTCATTACAAGTTTTTCAGTTGGATTTACAAAATGACGGTAAACGAAGCACTAAATTTTATGGATAAGCGCAAAAAACAAACTTCCATTGATACCGATCTAATTGCTACGACAGAAACCCCGGAAGTGATTTACGACAGGAAAAATTTGTCCGGTCAAGTAGACAAAGCGATGGCAGAACTCCCACTCGAATATCGCTTGGTAATCATATTCAGGCACTGGGTTGACCTGCCGTACCGGGATATAGGATACATCCTGGGAATAGAGGAAAATAAGGTTAAATCGAGATTATATACCGCGCGGCGACTTTTGGCTGATATAATGACAAAAAGAGGGCTGGTGACTTATGGATGATAGCAATAATTTACTTTATCGCCTGATTAACGAAGAAATCGACGGTACGATATCGCCAGAGGATATCAAGCAACTTAAGAGCATTTTGGTCAAAGACAAAGAGTCTCGTTCGTTATACGGCCAAATCAGGAAAACTATGGATATTATAAAAACGTCCGAGGAAATAGAACCGCCTGCTGATTTGAAAGAAAGTATCATGCGGTCTATAGATACCGGTCGTTATGCACGGGCAGGAAAGAAATCGATATTTGATTCTTTGCGCACCTACGCTGTTGGCTATAGAACGGGTTTTGCAATATCTTTCGCCGGAGGAATTTTGTGCGGGGCATTGATTTTGGCCGTACTTACGGGCATATTCTCCGCGACAGATAAATTCGAAACAAACCAATTGACAGGTACCATTATCTCAGACATTCGCTCGGAAGATACAAGCGATGTCATAAAAAATGAA
This sequence comes from uncultured Ignavibacteriaceae bacterium, assembly GCA_964569945.1. Classification (GTDB taxonomy): domain Bacteria; phylum Zixibacteria; class MSB-5A5; order GN15; family PGXB01; genus CALAMC01. The sequence goes on along the minus strand of CAZMWI010000014.1, from coordinate 2,389 downwards.
AGTTTCAATCGTGCCGATGTCTCGGGCAGTTTCAAGGCGCTGAGACAGGGCGATCTTGTCAGAACAAAAATGCGAATTAGCGGTGGCTCCCACGCCACTTATATTGTTAATTACGACCCGAATGTATTTGCACCGATTGAAGTAACGACATCACCGGCAATTATTTCGGCCAATATGATGGAGGTTAATGATAAAGGGATAACAATAAGAAATATTGATGCCGGAGATTTCGGCATAACTTTTAAGAAAATATCGGAAGGGAAGTCGTCGATCGACTTTCTCGTAAAATCAGGCACTTCAGACAACGCGGTTTATATCTCATCATTGGATTTTGAATAACTCATTTTGCCTAAATGGCAAAAGCCGGATGCAACTTACAAACTTTCCTTGAGCACGCTGGTATTTAGGCTAAACATAAAAAGATAATCGAACAAAAAACGCCATAACTATTGGAGGTAATTATGGAGTCAACCAGTGGTATGCCCACCAAGGGCAAAAAAGGAATTATTTTCGGCGGCATTGCTGTTGTAGTGGTAATCATTGCCGTTGTCGCCGTAGTAAGCTTCATGCCCAAAGAAGAAAATCTTCAGGGCACAATTGGGGCATCCGACAGATACCGGGCCGAACAGATAACCGATGAAAGTGTCATTTTGGATGATCCGGATGTACAGAAGTTGCTTCAGGACGATCAATTTCTGGCTTTGCTGGAGGACGCCGATTTTCAAAAGATGATGGCGGACCCTGAATTCGCCAAATTGGTGGCCTTGCCGGAATTCGCCAGCTTGATGCAGACTCCCGAGTTTGTAAAATCTCTTGAAATGGGCAACATGGCCAAGATGCTGGAAAATCCGGAAATGGCAAGGATGCTCCAGGACCCGCAAATGATGAGACTCGCCAACCTGGAACAATTCGACAAATTAATCAGAGACGCCGATATGGCCCGGATGATTAAAATGCCGGAATGCGCCAAATTGCTGGCTATGCCCGAATTTGCCAGGCTGATTGAAAATCCGTCAATAGGCCCTGAATTCTCAAAATGGGGATATTCCCTGGCCAAGTTGATAGCCTTGCCGGATTTTGCCCGGATGTCAAAGACGCCGGAAGCCATCAGCGCTCTGGATGACGCTGGACCATCCGATCAACCCATTTACAGCAATATGGCCAAGGATGCAGAAGCCATGAAATTAATCCAGATGCCGGAACTCGCCCGAATGGCAGATATTCCTGAGTTCGCCAAAATTGTGGCTTTACCGGGTTTTGCAAAAATGGCCAAAATTCCTGAAATGATGAAAATGGCCGAAATCTCCGAGATGGCTAAAATGGCACATATTCCGGCTCTGGCGAGAATGTCGGAAAATGCGGAATTCGCCAGAATGCGGAAAATTCCCGAGATGGCAAGGATGATTGAAAAGACGGAATTTGCACGAATGATCGGCAACCCGTCGTTCGCCAGAATGATAAAAATGCCGGAATGCGCCCGCATGGTAAAAATCCCGGAATTGGCCAGTATGGTTCAGGAACCTGGATTTGCCAAGATGGCCAACAATATCCCCGATTTCGCCAGGATGGCCAGTCTTCACGCGGAAGAAATGAGATAATCCAGCAGTCGTGCTAATGCTGGGCTTTTGGATTCGAACCAAGCAAGTGGCTCTCAATCCAATGAAGGGGGATGCCGCCCGATTAGCGGCATCTCCTTTCTCCCGTTATATATTTTTGGGAAAGACATGTCTAAAGTTCGTAATATAATTTTCATATTAATCTGTATTTTGGTCATTGCGTCAAGCTCAATGGCACAATTGAAATGTCTTGAAACGGATAATCTCCGATTGATCTATTTTGACTATTTATCTTCGTACCTGGCACCACATCTGGCGCGATGTTTTGAAAATTCCTATCAATTTCATTCAGAACTCTGGGATTATCAATCATCGGAAAAAATAACCCTCTTTCTTCATGATTTTACGGATTACGGCAACGGCGGTGCCAAAAATGTCCCGGAGAACCTTATCATGGTCGACATTTCGCCGTTTAACTATGCCTACGAGACAGTTCCGGTAAACGAACGTATGAACACGTTGATGAATCATGAATTGGTCCATATCGTTGCAATGGATAAGGCCAGCGGCCGTGATAAATTCTTCAGGCATTTATTCATGGGCAAAATTATGCCCACAACCGAACACCCCGAGACCATGATTTATGATTACCTGGCTACACCAAGAAGATCTGCACCGCGGTGGTATCACGAAGGAATAGCTGTTTTCATGGAGACGTGGATGAGTGGAGGATTCGGCCGCGCTTTGGGCGCCTATGATGAAATGGTTTTCCGGACCAAAGTGCGGGACAGGGCACGTTTTTATGATCCGGTCGGGTTGGAAGCCGAAGGCAC